>NZ_JBFAQY010000011.1:0-140632 GCF_040678965.1 Streptosporangium sp. NPDC049248 | reverse complement strand
CGCCGGCCCCGTTGCTTTTCGGCCGGGGGCGGGGGGGGGGGGCCCCACCACGCCCGGAGGCCCCGGCCACTGGCCGGGGCCTCCTGCTGTCGTGCGGACTTCTACTGCTCCTGCTGCGTCATCTCGGAAACAATCTTCAAGATGGCATGCAGGCTGAACCCCTCCCCAGCCGGGTCGGCCTCTTGCGTGATCTCCGCCATGCGGCGCCGCGTGACCAGGGACTTCTTCTCGCTGCCGGGCACTCCCACCGGGGGGCCGGCAGCGGCGGCGAGCGCTTCGTGAAAGCGTTTGGTCGGCTCCACGATCGCCTGGTAGTACGCCTTCGCCGCCTCCTGGAGGGCCTTGTCCGCGGCGGCTCTCTGCTCGGCCGGGGGGAGCCGCCCGGGGTTCGGTCTTTTCATGAACATCATGATGCCACACCTCGTTCTGTTTTCGCTTCGACCTTTCGGGATTTACGCTGTTTGTCCGCCTTCACCAGGGCGGCGACATGATCCTCGTACTCCTCATACGTCCACAGGCCACCGCAGCCGCCGACCTCTTCACGCTCGTCACACTCGATGTACCGCTCCCCCGACACCCGGACGAGGGTCCGCTTGTCGCAGTACGGGCACGGCCCGACCAACTCCTGCACATGCACCGCCCACGGCGCGAGCGAGTGCGCCCACCTACGCAGCGCCCCGACTTCACCGAGCATGTCGTCGATCCACGGCATCGAGGCGGCCCAGTCGACATGCCGCAACAACCACGCCGCGAGCTCATCCACATTGGCCCGCTCCGGATAGACCAAGCCGCGGTGCTCTGCGATGAGCCACGCCCAGCCCTTGAGCGTCGACGGGATGGATGGCGGCCCCACCTGGTCGTCGTCGTCACCGTGGATCGGCGTCGCGCCGTCGTGCAGCATCGACAGCACATCCAACCGGGTCGGCGTGCCGGCCTCTCTGGATCCGGATACCCGGTCGGCTCCGCCCTGGCCTGGCGTCTTGTGCTGTTCGAGCCACCGCATGAGCAGCGGAGTGACGCCCAGGTCGCGCCGCAGCCTGGTCGTGCAGGGCGCGCAGATGAGGCGGCCGTTCTCCGCTTGGCGGCGGCCGCAGCGGGGGCCGATGCATAGCGGGTTGGAGTTCTCGATCTCGGGCAACGCCGTCCTTCCCGGTCGGAGCATGAGGGGGACGCCAGCCTTACCGCTAGCGGTAAGGCTGGCGTCAATGGACTACGGTATGTCCTCCCTGGTCATGGCGTTGTTGGCGTCGGCCATCTCCTCGTAGCTGCCGTACAGTTCCGGCCAGTTGTCGCCCGGCTGCAGCGCGGACGCCGGGAGACGGCCATCGGCCAGGGCGAGCCGTACGCCGATGTGCTCGAACCCTTCGACGGCGAGCCATCCGGCGCACGCCAGGTCCTCACCCGTCTTCGGGTCGCCGACGTGGCAGCCGAACATCGGGGCGCCGGGCAGCGGCGGGATACCGGCCGCGTTCGGCCGGCACGTGGCGGCCAGCTCCTCGTACCGCTCCAAAGGGAACTTGCCCAGCTCGGCTGACACCTGCCACGGGCATTCGCTGCAGGGGTACCTGCGGCGTGGCATCTCGTCGGTGCTCATTCTTCGTCCTCCCGCATGACCCCGATGAGGTTCATGATCTCTTCGCAGTGGTGCTCCAGACTGCGGCGCTCGCTGGGCGTCATCCCGGACAGGAGGGCGCGGGCGTAGTTGTAGCCGTAGTCGGTGTCCTCCGCGCTGATGGCGATCATGATCTCCGTCTCAACGAACGGCGTGCCGAAGCTCATGCCGCCGCCTTTCTTCTCGTGTGCGCCAGGCATGCGCCCTTCGAGCAGGTAGGCAGCGGGTCCTTCCCGACAGCCTTACGGAAAGCAGGAGAGAACGGCCTGATGTACCAGCCCATCGCCTCCAGGAGCACCAGCAGCGGTACGCCAACCGGTCCGAAGTGGTCCCAGTCGTGGGCCTCGCGCATGACGCTTTTACGCTCGTCGCGGCACCCGTCGCACAGCTCCAGCGGGTCACAGGTCGTGATCAGCGACCACCGTTTGAGGGTGCGCGGGGCACGGTAGGCGGTACCCACCGCCCACACCAACCAGATGACATCCCATTCAGAGATCATCGCGTGGCCTTCCTTCGCGGAGGCCGGGCCTTCGTCACGGTGATTGCACCGACCACGGTGAGGTAGGCCCACAGGCCCTCGTCGCCGTCGTCGACCAGGCGGACCGTATATCTCAGCCGATCGTACTGGCAGACCACGTCATCCTCGTGGCCCTCCTCGTTGGGCAGGACGATGCGCCGGCCGAGGACCGCGCAGCAGGGCGGCTCGACACTCACCGTCTCCCCCGCTGCGATGGCCCACCGCTGAACGACCCGCCCAGGCACGAGATCGTTGAGACTGGCGCTCATCCCGGCATAGATCATCGGTGGGGGCGGCGGCGTCTCATCGCGTTCCTTGTAACGCGAGCGCGGCACGATCGCGAGACCGTACATCTCCAGCTCCTGAACGACGTGCGCCGCGAGTCCTTCGGCCCGGTCGACGGAGAGCCCCGCAGCTGGGGCTTGCATGATCCAGTTGAGGATCTGCCACGGCGTGAGCTTCGGCTTCTGCTCGCTCATCACAGGGGCCTGTACTTGTTGTCGATCTGGTCCCACACGGCAACACCGACGTCGACCAGGGCCTGCGGGTCCTCGAAGTAGTCGAGCGCCCAGTTCAACGGGTTCGGCTCCTCCCACTCGGTGGCCGCGCACGCGGCGGCGGCGAGTTTGATCAGATCCCGGGCCTGGGCGTCGGTGATGCCCAGAGCCTTCACGTCGATGCTCATCAGGCGGCACCGCCCGCCAGGTCGGCGTAGATGTCGCGGGGGCTGGTCATCGATGTCCTTCCGTAGGGGTGGGGGTGGTCTTCGCGCGGGTCACGAATCGGGCGTTGTCCGGGTACCGGTCTCGCCACCGTGGCGGGATGGTTCCCTGACACCACAGGTTCCGCGTGGTGGCCGTCCGACCGTCGAAGAACTCGATGTCGAAACGACGGCCGCCGTATCCGCGGAACCCTCCTGTCTCGTCGCCGCAGATCAGGTAGTGCTCACCGTTGACGACGACCCGCTTGGCCGGGTCGTCGAGGCCTCGTTCCCCACCGGGGCCCCAGAACCAGGGCATGTCATTCTCGGGCTCGGAGGGGATTGCCTCTGCCTTGGCGGCTTCATGGAGAGCTGCAATTACCTCGGCTTGAGTCCGCTCAGGGGCATGAAGCCAGTCGTTGAACGTTGACGGCCAGGTGTGGCGCCGCAGAGCCCCGAATGTGGCGGCCTGCAACTCCGCGCGGACCGCGTCCGAAACGGGCACGTCTCGGACCTCGATGGCGACCGCGTCGCTGAGCACGATGCCCGGCTGCTGGTGGGATGCCGCCCACCCTTCGTGGCCGATGCGGTCAGCGACAGCGATCAGGATTCCGCTGACGTTCATCGGTCGCGCTCCTTCTCCTGCAGCCATTCGATCGTGCGCAGCGCCTCACTGAGCTGGCGTTCCACATCGGCCAGGCGTGCCGCCAGGTTCTCGTCGCAGCTCTCAGCCGCCCACCGGTTGGAGTCCACGGTGCGGGACAGCATGTCCACCTCGTGGCGGGCGTCGTCAGCGGCTTTCTGTGCGTCGCGGGCGGCGCTGCAGTCTTCGGTCCAGCTCATCACTTGACGCCCCTGGTGATCGCCGCGAACAGGTCCCGCACGAGACGCGCGTCACCGAGCGCGGTGTGCCGCGTGTCATACGGCTGGGTGACGCCGACGACCTCCCACGACAGAGTGTTCGTGGCGCCGTCGAGCCAGTCCCGCACATGCGGCGTCGCCTGCGCGTTGAACGCCTCGTCAACGTCGCCGTCCATGGCGGCCAGCCGCCCGTAGACGTAGCCGGTGAGCATGACCCGGACGTCTTCCATGCGGTGCGACGCGGTGAGGGCCTGCCCGTTCTCCCGCAGGAACTTCGCGAGGAAATCCCGATCAAAGCTCGGGTTGTTCGCCACGATGACCGCGCCGTCGAGCTGCTGGGCCAGGGTCCAGGCGATTTCCTCGGCGGTGGCATTCTCGATGAAGTCGCCCTGCTTGTACGAGATGAGGTCCGATTTCCAGTCGCTGGTGGCGAGCTGGACGCCCATTCCAACCTCCTTCGCGAGCATCTTGGCCCGCTCGTAGTAGCGGCTGATCTGCAAAGCCTTCGGGTCGGCGAAGCACAGGTTCGGGCGGACCTGCCACCACCACTCCTGGTAGCCGCCCTCGGGCCGGGCGGTGTCGTAGGTGATGGTGGCGACCTCCCACAGATCGCCGAGCTTGCGGTCCAACGATGTGGTTTCGATGTCGAGGATCACGTACTTCGTCATGGGTTCCTTCCGGTGTTAGTCGAACAGGCCAAGCTGTGCGGGCTTGGCGGTTTCCTCGGCCTGGCGGGCGAGGTCGCGCGGGTGAGGTTCAGGGGTGCGGCCAACGTCGCGGCAGAAGCTCGGGCAGGTTCGCCAGTGGATCTCCTGGCACTCCTGCCGGTACACGCAGATCGGGTGCTGGCATAGGGATGACTCGCTGACGTGCTGCCGTGTCCACGGCACGCTTACCTGACGGCACTCAACGCAGCGCATCAGGTGATGATGCGGCAGTGCTTGATCTCGACCTGGTCGGCTCGGCCCACGACCAGGTTGAGGAACCCGCCGGTGTCAGTGCACTCCACGATCGACAGGCCGCAGTAGCCGTCGCTGAACATCATGTGACTGACGACCCGGCCACTCCACCCCTTGCTGCGGAGGTACTGCGGATCGACCACCTGGACCATCGCGCCGACCGGCACGCGGTGGCCGTTCCAGGTGGGGGCGAAGCCGGGAGTCGAGTTGTAGTAGCCGCCCCTGCGCGGGTCTGCGCCCGGCGCGATCGGCGTGATGTGCGGACTGTCCCAGTCCACGGTCTTACCCATCGGCTCTCCTTCTGAGGGGGTGAGATGGCCCGGCCGAGACAGCCGGGCCACCCCGGGGTTAGGACGGTGTGCCGTAGTGCTTGCAGAGCAGGTCGATCAGGTCCCGCCGGAACGCGGGATCCGCCCCGAAACGCAGCGTGTAGTCGAAGTCGCCCCGGTGTGAGGAGACACTCAGGTGCGTCTTCCTACCGTCAGGGCCGGAGAACTTGATGAACTCGCTGTCGTAGTAGCGGTCGCTTCCCGTGGGGGTGTGCTCCGCGCCGGGGAGAAGCGCGGCGATCCGGGCGGCCTCAGCTTCACGCAGGGCCCGCTGCGCATCCCGATGGGCTTTCGCGTTCCGCTGCGAGACAAGCTGAGGGCGGTAGTACGGCAGCAGGTTGCGGCTGATCTGGTTAGCCACCGCCTTGGGCGGGCGGGTCAGCACCGCGGTGGTGTGGGTTCCTCTCTCATGCGACAGGCAGGTGGATTTCGACAGGTCGGCGTCCAGACGCAACCCCACGAATGAAATCTTGTTGTTGTAGCGCTCGCCGTAGGTGAGGTGCAGGAGCGCGATCCGCTCGTCACCGTTGACCAGGACAACGGCGCCCTGCTCCCCCTCCTGGGAGAACGTCCGCGCTTCGAACGTGTCGCCGAGGTGCCGGCCGACCTCGGTGGCGAAGGCTGCGATCTCGATGGGGTCGACGTAGCGGATCACAAGTGCTCCCCGCTGAGGTGAATGTCCTGCACGGGCCGCGCGGCGGCCGAGCGGCTGCTGATCGGGCGCCGGTCAGGGTTGCGGTGGTCGCCCCGGTGGATCTTGGCCAGCTCCTCCGCTGCCGCCTTGACGGACTGCGGGTTGGTCATCCACGGACCGCCGTCCGCGCCCAGCGTGCAGCCCGCGGTCTTACACACGGCCCGCTGGTAGGTCTTCCCGTTCACCTCGACCGGTTCGATCTTTACGACGATGCGGGCCATCACGCCTCCCCGATGGTGATCACGCCGTGGCAGGCCCACGAGATGCGGTTGACGTCGGTGATAGCGAGGTCGAAACCCGCCTCAGGGGCGTTGCACGGCACTACGTGGACGCCGATCGACGTGATCTCCTGGCTGGGCCCACCGGCCATCGCGACCTTGAGGGGCTTACCGAAGCGCCGCATCACGTACACGACGGCGGCTTCGGCGTCGTCCACGCGGCGCAGGTTGAACTGCTCCATCACTCATCTCCGCTCTCGTTGACGTCGAGCAGCTCGCGGTACGCCTTCTCCGCCACCACGATCTGCCTGGTCGACAGAAAACCGATCAAGTCGTCGTGGTCGAACCGGTCCACGACTTCCGCCGCTGTCTTGGCGAGGCATTCCAGCTCGTCCTCGGTGAACAGGTCCGTGATACGGGGGGCCATCACAGCTCCTGCCATTCGCCGGTCTGCTCGTTCAGATACTCGATCGACGTCGAGCCGCTGTCCTCCTTGGCCCAGTCGAGCGGCGCGAGCAGCAACGCGCTGCCGTCGTCCTCCGGCGCGACGATGATGCGGCCCTCATAGTCGAGATTGCCGTCGCCATCACGCAAGCGGAACCGCTTGCCTTCTCCGCGCTCCAGCCGGTCGAAGATGCCGCAGTCCATGCCGAACGACGAAATGATCGGCGTGCCGTCACCTTCGCCGCTGGCGTGGTCGAGGACGATCAGCCACCCCCACGGCCGGCCCGACGCCTTCCGGTGCCGGTCCGCCGTGGTTTCCTTCGCGCCGAACCGCTCCAGGACGGCCACCACCTCGGACAAGGTCAAGATGAGCGCCACCCCGTCGCAGGTCTCGGTCAGCGCCGAGATCAGCTCCGGCGCCTGGTGGAAGACAGCGAACGCGCGGCCGGGGATGTTGAGCGAGATGAACGGGTCGGGCTCCTGCCACCCGTCCTCGTGGGCCTCCACAAGGAACCCCCATTCCGGGGCGCCGGTGGCGTCAATGGACTGCACGAGTACCTGGGCGGGGGCGTTGTCGCCCAGGTACTCGGGGCGGACGTGGCTGGTTCCGTGCGGGACGGTGTAGGCCAACAGGTGGCCGTCTGACAGATTCACAGAGGTCATGGTCCTTTTCGTTCGCCCGGGTGGGAGCCGCAGGCGGCGGCTCCCACCCGGAGGGGTCACTTCTCGGTGGCCTGGACGTTCGGGGTGTTCTCGGTCCAGTCCTTCCACGGGATGGGCATGTGCAGGGCGTTGGGGTTGACGACGCGAGAGCCATCGCAGGCGATGGCGACGAACTCGGTAGTCTTCGGCTCGGGGTCCTCGGTGTGCTCGTAGGTGACCGCCTGGTGGGCGGTGTCACCCTCGGACGGCGTCTGGCCGCACACCGGGCAGGAGACCGTCAGCCACTTCTTCACCCGGGGGGCGTAGAGGTTTCCATCCAGCGCTTCGAGGTACCCCTCGTCGTCGAGGTAGTACGTCCCCGGGATGTCGACCTCCCGGTCGGAGGTGTCGATGATCGTCTCCTCGGACAGTTGCTCCGCCCACAGGTCATCGTGCTTTTCGAGGTAGAAGACCAGCTGGTCGCCTGACACTCCGGCGTGCATGGGCACCTCCATGTCGACCTGGTAGGTGACCAGTTCCTGCACCTTGACCCGCATCCTGCGGGTCGTGCGGGGCAGCGCTGCCTCCACGTCGTTGGGCGGGGTGGCGTAGCAGTCTTCGTGGTCCTGGCCGGGGGGCAGGTCGTGGTGATACCAGTCGTCGGGGCGACCGCTATCCGCGCAGTTGCGGATGGCGTTGCCGCATCTGGTGCAGGTGGATTCGACGCTCTCCACTGCGCTCCATTCGTGGGTTGGTCGGAGGCGGGCGCCGGGTAGCGCCCGCCTGGGGGGTTAGGCGTTGAGGGCGCGCTGAGCGGCGGCGCCAACGCGGTTTCTGCTGGCCGCGCCGAGGTCGGCGCGCTCGCCCGCTTCGCGGCCCGCGTAGTAGGCGTTGCTGTCGCTGACCTTCCTCCTCTTGGCCGCCTCCGCGTTGGGCGTCATCTTCGCGAAGTAGGCGTCCACTGCGGCTTGCCGGTCACGCAGGACCAGGTCGGTCGACCGGCGACCGGCGGCCGGCGTGGGGGCAGCGGCCGCGGCCTGCTTCTCGACGTCGCGGAGCTTCTCTCCGACGCGGGAGGCGAACCCGGCCATGAAGTCCTTGCGGGCGGTGCTGAGGCTCTTGCGGCCGGTGGGGGTGACGTCGGCGACCTCCCGCTTCATCTGCAGGGCCAGGGAGGCGCAGAGCATCTGGACGGCTTCCAGGTCACTCTGGTAGCCGGACACCATCAGGTACAGCTTGCCGTTCAATTTCCACTGCAGGGTGCGGCACCGCTTGGCGGAGGCGATGGCGGCGATGAGGTCGGACCGCTGTTCCTGGTAGGTCTTGTCGATGAGGAACGGGATGCTGGCGAGCTCGTCGGTGACTTCTCCTGCGGCGGCGAGGTGGGCTCGCTCGATGCCGTGGGTGGCCATGAGGTTGTAGGCGCGCTCGCGGTGGGCTTCGGCTTCGGCGGGCGGGGTGTTGGGGTGCTCGGCGACCGCGAGGTGGTTGCGGATTCTTCTGAGGGTCGCTTCGGACGCGGTGTTCGTCATCGGGGGTCTTTCTGGGTTGGTTGGGGGTGGCCGTTGGGTGGCGGCCACCGAGGGTGTTAGTGCTAGTGGTTTCGCTAGCGCGTTGGCGCGCTTGCGTGTTGTTCGATCTTGTCTGATCCTCTCATGGTTGTTCGGTTTTCGCAACAACCCTAGGACGTGCTGAAACGCTCCCTAAGCGATCAGGAGACGCGCGACGGACGCGCGTAGCGCTTCACGCTCCAAAGCGCTCACGCTAGCGCTCAGACTCGCGTGTAAGCCATTGGCGGCCACGTCGCGCGTTCCGTCGCGCGCCGGGCCAACGGCCAGCCGAAACGCAAGCAGCGTCGCTTGCAGAAAAAACCGAAACGCGGAAAGGTGGGAGACAGCACCCAACTCACCAGAGGAGACACAGCCGCCCATGCCCCGCACCACAGCCACAGCCACCCGCAAGGCCCCGGCAAAGCGAGCGGAACCGCAAGCGGCACCCCACCTACGCACCAAACGCCGCCAAGACAAACCCACCCTCGGCATCCGCATCAGCTACCACACCAACGAACGCCTCACCGCCGCCAACGAGACAACCGGCCTCGGCATCAGCGGCATCATCGAAGCAGCCCTCAGCGACTACCTCGACTTCCTCGGCATCCCGCCCGACGCACAACCACCCCTCAACCCAGACGGCACCCGGCCACGACGGGAACGCACCGTCAAAAAACGCACACGCCGCCACCCAGACGAAATCGACGACCAGGCCATCGCACCCCGCATCACCCACCAGATCAACGACCGGCTACTCGTCGCCTGCCTCGACACCGCCACCGGCCCCCAAGACATCGTCGAAACCGCACTCAAGGCGTGGCTCCGAAAGCAGGGCATCCCGCTGTACCCGGAAACGCCCGGCGAACGCAGAACCCCCAAGAGGCGCACCTGACACCCCGCCCCGCCGCAGGGCATGCTGACGTCGGACCCGTGAAGAGGAAAACCAGAAAGGCCGCCACCATGCGAGGGTGGCGGCCTTTCTGCGTCACCAGCCGTGCTTGAGGAACCGGCGGGCAAGCTCAGGCATCTGCCCCCACCGGTAACCCTTGTCGTTGAGGCTCTGCAACCGGGCCATCAGCTTGGCTGCCTTCGCGGTGAACCGGCTCCGGACCCGCCGGGGCGCCTGGGAAAAGACACAGCGGTTGTTCAGCTCGGCCTGGCTGATGCCGAGCCGGACGAGGATCGCCCCGTCGATACACGCGAACGCCCCGTCGTCGTCGCGGTAGCGAGCCTCGCCGACCCGGGCGGGGTGAGCGGCGGCCAGCTCCTGCAGTGCCGCCATGACGTCATGGGAGGTGAAACGGGACATGAAAAACCCCTTGAGGATGCTGAGATGCCAGCGTTTCCGCTGGCATCCTGACTGTTTCAGATGCGCTTGGAGCGCTTGATCAACAACGCCGCTTCGACGTCGGTCAACCGGCCACCTTCGGGGACACACCCGTGCTCGCACGGCATGCCCTCGGTCGACCCCCACAGACGGCAGATCAGCGGACGCACCTCGTACACCCGGCACCGGCCGTCGTCACCGAGAGCCGCGCACGGCTCAGCCGCGGCCGCCGAGCTACGCGCCTCCCGCAGCAGGACAGCGACCGACGTCGGAAGGTGAAACCCCGCCTCAGCCATCCGCTGCGCCTCACGCCGGCCCCCAGCGATCGTCGTGCAATGCTCCTGGCACAGGCCCTTACAGCCCGCGTCGGGAACCTTCGCGTACAGCTCCTCCAGCAAGACGTCTTGCCGGTCGGTCCACTCACTCATTCGGAACCTCTCGGGTCTGCTTCGTCGCGCCGCGCGTAGTGGTCGCTGACGGAGCGGGGGCCGGTGTAGCTGTCGAGCGGGTCGCGGTGAACGACAACCTTGCCGTCAAAGATGGCGACCGCCCCGATGTTCTCCAGCTCCTGGATGTAGGGCTCAACCGAGGACGCCTGCTTGAAACCCATCAGGTCAGCGATGTCGTCGCCGGTGGGAGTCAGGTCCTCGGCGAGGTGAGCCGTGAGGAGCACGTACAGGTACGCCGCGTTGGGGCTCACCGAAAGCATCACCCACAGGGGTGCCGCCTCGTATCTGACCATGCCACGGCCCACCCGGGGGTAGTTCGATCGGTTCATTCGGAAAACTCCAAAAGGGTTGGTTGCAGGTAATTGCTCCGGACCTTCTTGGCCCGGAAGTACGTGGCGGCCAGGTCGTAGCCGCCGCCCGGCGCCTTGCCGGGCTGATGCCGAGCGAAAGCCGGGTCCGTTCGGATGACGACGATCGGGCCACCGGCCGCCAGCCACCCGGGCGGGTACGCCCGGTCGACCTTGGCCCGCCACCGGGCCAGCACCTCCGGGTCGTAGTCGGCCGCGCCGGGCGGCGGCAGCACGGCGGGCAGGTTCCTCCAGGCGGGCCACGCGTGGTCGTGGGCGTCCTCGACCGCTTCCCGGTCCGTTCGGCGGTCGAGCCCCTCCCAGTCGCAGCCGAGACAGGCGCCGCGCTTGAGTGCGTGACTACGGGATCCGAGGAACAACACGGTCGGCCGGTGCTCGGGCGCCGTCGACGTGACCGGGGCGGCTGACCCGTTCCGGTAGCCGGGGTGGTTGATGTAGATGCACCACAGGCCGTCTCGGTCGTCACGCGGTGTCTGCTGCCACAAGATGTGCCGCGCGACAGCGCCGCGCGGCTCCCCGCTCATCCGGTCTCCCGCGCGAGGGACCACCTGATGGCGACCTGTTTGCCGTTGGGTACGCGGGGTTCCACCACGGACTCGACCAACTTTTCCCGCTGAAGGTCCCGAAGGGCATTGTTGATCGGCGCATACCTGTTTCCACGGCCGAGGACCCTGGCGAGTTCTCCTGCGGAGAACCTGCTGTTCGGGTACGCCTGCAGGTGCCACAGGACGCGCGGCTTGTACTCGGGGTAGACGACGACTCTCCGGTCCCGACCTCCGGCGAGCCGGTGGCCGTAGCGGTGGATGGTCCGCTCGGTCACGCCGATCCGATACGCCAGCACAGCGAAGTCCGTGACGCCTTCGCGGAGGAGCTGCTGGTAGCGCTCCATCCGCTCGACCCGCTGCCGACTCACCAGCCCGGCTCCGCGTCGGAGTGGACGTGGCCGAAGCCGTCCACGACACCGGAGACGTCGAAGCGGCCCAGACCGTACCCGTCGTCGCCGCTCTGAGCGTCGTCCTCGTCGTCGTCGGTGTCGAGGAAGGCTTCGACCACGCCCTCAGCAGGCCGCAACTGCGCGATGGGCGGTTCCCAGTCAGGGCGGGTGGCAACCATCGCCACGAACAGCCAGTCCGGCAGCGCCGCCCACATCTCCGGGTCGGCCCCGTACTTGCGTTCGGTGACGGTCATCAGGCCGGGCGAACGATCTGTTTTCCTGTTGGGGCCGCTCAGCTCGTACAGGTCCAGGTACCAGCCGCGCTCGGCCGTCCATATCCACCGGTAGATGGCCACGCGGGGGAAGAAGTCCCGCTGGCCCGCCCGGACGATGGGCTCAGCGGCCGCGAAGTGGTCCTCAACGATGTGCATCACCTTCTTGCGGGTGACGCTCATCCCGCTACTGTGCGGGGCTTGGCCCGCTTCGGCGGCCGGGAGGTCAAACAGGGATTCATTCACGATCATGTCCTTTCAGAACAGGGTGATCTGGTCGACGGCCGGAGCCGTCTCGGGAGAGCGGGACGGGGCGAGGATGTAGCCGCCGTCCAGCCAGTCGAGTTCGCGCGGAGAGACATCGATCAGCGGGTCGGCGAGCAGCGCGTCACGCCAGCCGAGGACGGTCGGCAGCGCCCGATCGGGGCCCGCGCGCTGCAGGTAGGTGCCGTCAACGGAGTCAGCGAGCATGACGAGCGCGGCGTGCCGGTACCGCAGGAGCGAGTTGACCCGGCCGACGTGGACGTGCTTGCCGAGAGAGGAGGCGACGCGGGCGAGGTTCGCCGCGGCGTCCGACAGCTTCCACTCGGTTGACCCGCCGACGAACAGGCAGTTCACCTCTTCCCACGGGTCCCACGTGCTGGCGAACTCCATGTGGTCCTGCGCGACCAGGGCGACCGGCAGCCCCATGGCGCGGATCTGGGCGAGCATGGGCCGTGACCGGGCCTCGGTGGCGAGCGCGTTGCCCACCCTGTCGGGCGCGGTCACGAACAGGCACCGGTCAGCGTGCGGCACGAACCGCTCCAGGTACTTCAGGTACGGCCCGTCGCCGGGGTAGTGGCCGCCGTACACCGCGTTATCCACCGCGAACAGGCCCTGCTCGGGCATCCGGTTGCCGCTGGCTGGGTTGAGGATCGCTCCCAGTTGGCCAGCGGCGATCCGCGCCCGGATTCGGGTGGTCGACGGCGGGGCGAGGTACAGCGGCGCACCCATCAGGCTGTCGCCAGCTCACGCAGGATGGTCTTGAGCCGGGTGAGCATCCCCGGGCCGAAGTGCTTGAGCTCAAGGAGGTCGGTGTCGGTTCGCTGGGCCAGGTCGCCGAGCGTTTCGATGCCGCTGCGCATGAGTGCGTTCCGGACCAGGCCGTGCGGAGCGGGCATCACCTCACGCAGGTCACGGTCCATCGGCAGCCGCGTTCGCCGCACCAGGTCGGCCAGGGTCGACGTTTTCGCACCGAACTGGTTGACGATCTCGTCACGCCAGCGGCGGACCTGCGCGCCGTAGTCGGCTTCGCGCTGGTGGTCGGCGCACATGCCGGGAGCGGCCTGGTCGCATGGGAGGCAGTCGCCCAACCAGGGGCGTTCCTCGGCCTCGTCTGCGTAGTCGCTGAGCCGGTCGGTGATGTGGTCCCAGACTTCGCCGGGCAGGGTGACGGTCAGCAGCCGCTTCGGGTCGACGGTCATGGTTCTTCTCCTTCGAGGTCGGGTGCAGGGGGTTACGACGCTTGGCAGATGCGGCACCACCGCTCGCGGCGCATCAACCGGCTGCAGTCGTAGCCGTGGGTGCCATGGGTGGTGAGGAGGTGGTGTTGGAAGTCGTTGATCGCGCCGCCCTGGTGCAAGGCGCTCGCGTAAGCGTCCTCGAACGGGGCGTGCGGCAGGAGGCAGCGGATGTAGGCGTTACCGATGGCGCCCCAGCGTTTCCCGATGCCGACGAGCAGCCCGGCGACGCGAATCTCCACGTGGGTGGTGTTGATGGACACGTCGATGCCGTCCACGGGCCGGTGTTCGCTCACCATGTGGCCCACGCACGGTTCGCGGCGTTGCCGGGGCCAGCCCCGCTCGGTGGTGATGGCGTCGATGGCGTCGATGACCTCCTGGGGGACGGAGGTGAAAGCGGATGTGCTGTTTTCGGGCATGCGGATCTCCTTGTGGGGATCTGGCGCTAGCAATACCGCTAGTGGTACTGCTAGCGCCAGTTAGGGTGTTAGCAGGGGATGACGACGATGACCGTGTTCACGGTCGTCCCGGACGTTGTGAAGGCGTCAGGTGGAAGCGGGATGATGTCGCCGCCCCGGTCCTCGATGAGCTGCCGGAACTCGACGGCGACCTTCACCTTGTGGAAGGTGACGCCCGCGCCCATGACGGCGACGAGCCGCCCGCCCGGCTTCACGAAGCTCAGGGCGTGGGTGACGTGCGCGATGTCCTGGCCCCCGGAGAACGGCGGGTTCATCACGACCCGGTCGTAAGCGTCCTGCTCGACCCGGTCCAGCTCCAGGAAGTCCTGACGGCGGACGCAGTTCACGCCGGGCACACGCTCAACGAGGACGTTCGCCAGGCCGTTGTCGAGCTCCACACAGTCCACGACCGCGCCCGCCTCGACAGCAGCCGCCGCGATGTTGCCGGTACCGGCTGAGGGTTCGAGGACGGCCATGCCGGGCTGGATGTCGGCCACCTCCATCAGCCGCGCGACGACAGCGGGCGGCGACACGAACGCCTCCCGGTCGCGGGACACGACAACGTTGGACGCCATCTGCGCGGCCGCGCGGAGCTGCTCGATATCGACCTTGGACACCTCGATCTTGGGCCGGGCCGACTGGGGGCGGGCGGGCTCAGGGGCACTCGCCAGGGCGGGCTCGTCGCCGTGCGGGCACTCGACCTGAAGGACGTCGGTGTACTTGATCAGGGGCTGCCAGTGGTCCCGGAAGCCCACCCGCACCGTTGTGGGGTTCGTCTTGGTGGCCAGGCCGTTATAGCCCCATGCCCACACGCGGTCACCGACGTGGATGTTGTGCTTGCCCCACTCCACGAACTCACCGTCGTCGGTGGCGGCGGCGAGCTGTTCCCGGTCGTAGGCGAGCTGGTTGTTGAGCTGGGCCTGACGGGCGAGCAGCCGTTCACGGTAGTCGCCGGTGGCGGGCTTGTGCTCCTCGATGTAGTACGGGGTGCCGTCGTGCTTGAGGTGCCGCCGCTTGTAGCCGTCCAGGTTCTTCTGGATGACGCGCAGCTCGGATTCAGCGGTCTTGATGCGGCGAGCGGTGACGCGCGGCCGGGCCGAGTAAGCGGCCTGGCGGCCGACCGCGTTCGCGCGGCGGGCGGCGTCCTGCGCGGTGCTGTCCTCTTCGATGCTGGTCCGCATCGCGGCGTCCATCCGCTGCTGGTCGCGGCGCGCACCCCGCTCCGAATGGTGGCCGACGAGGATCGGCTGACCGCCTGCGAACCGCTCCGACAGGCCGTTCGCCCGGTCAGCGGCGGCCGCGGCGCGGCCGGCGTGCCGTTCGGCCTTGGTCGCGAGCCTGAGGCGGCGGTCTTCGAGCCGGTCGGATTGGTCGGCGAGGACCTGGGCGCGGTCGCGGTGGGTGTCGTCGATCTCGACGGTCACCCCGTGCCCGGCCGCGCGGAGCGCTTCGGCTGCGGTGTTGATGCGGTAGCGGTCAGCGACCCGGTCCCGGGAACTCTGGATACCGATCATGCCGATCGACGGGAAGTAACGGAACCGGTGGGGCCACGGCTTGAGGATCTCGTACACGCCGTCACCCTTGACGGTGCCTTCCACGAGGGTCCCGTCCTCGTGGGTGTGCCTGATGGTGATCAACTTGCCTCGTTTTCTGGGTTGGTTGGTCGGGTGGGGGCGGCGGTGGGTGGCCGCCGCCCCTTCAGCGGATGGTGGTCAGATACCGGCCGGGTCGTCTGCGGTGCGGCACAGGTCGCGGTGGATGTAGCTGAGCTGGTACTGGTCGGCCCGGCCCTCGATCGCGGCGGCCCTGGCCTTCACTTTCAGCCAGGGGGTCGGGTCGTCCTGGCCGATGATGCCCATCTCCAGGTCTTCGGGCAGCGGGTTACCGGGCCGGATGACCTGCAAGAACCACGCCTGCGCGTGAACGCCGTGCTCGCACTGCGCGACGCCGGTGAAGGCTTTGTAGCCCGCCGGGGCCGGCTGGAACGGCACGGTCAACCAAGCGTCATCCCAGGGCAGGCCGAGCTCGGCCGCGAGGTCACCGGCCGCGCCATCGTAGGACTTGGCGAGCTGGTGCAGCGTGTAGCCGTTGTCGGTGAGGTGCTTGGTGACTTTCCGCATGATGGCCTGCGGTGTGATCTCCGCGAGCAGTATGGCGTCGTCGGCGCGCCACTGCTCGATCAGCTCGTCGAGCACCCCGGCCGCGTAGTGGCGGCCGTGCAGGAACTCGCCGTACCAGGTGGGGTTACCGATGAGCGGCCGGGGCGCGTTGACGACAGCCAGCCGCTGGGTGCGGATCGTGTGGTCGTGCTCGCCCCAGCTCGTTCCGGCGAGGACGTAACGCTTCGGCAGGTCAATCATTTTTCTGTGGTCCCTTCGGGCAGTCGTACAGCAGGTGGGTGTCGAGGAGCGCGTCCAGCGCCTGGTTGACGCTTTCGCCATAGCGGGGTTCGGGGCCGCTGGGCCGGTCCTTGCACAGCGGGCACGTGATCGCGATCGTGGCTTTTGCCCTGTCGTGGAAGTGGCCGAAGCGGCGGGCGTGGCGGGCGAGCTGGGCGCGGCCGGTCTTGGTGTTCGGGTTCGGGCTCACTCGTCGTCGCCGTCGAGGGGCTCGGCGTCGAGGAAGTCCAAGCAGAAACCGCCCTCGTCACGCAGGATGCTGTCGAGCAGCTCGGCGACCTCCTCCCGCGAGGGCAGGGGCCCCGTCACCGGGGCGTACACCTGGCACGAGTCGGGGCAGGTGTCTCCGGGCTGGGTGCCGCAGTGGGGGCAGGGGTTCTTCTTCGGCACGGTGTCGCGGATGTCGAACACCCGCTGCCCGGTCCACCCGGACCATTTGCCCTCGATGGTCTGCTCGGTCTCGCCGGTCTCCTCGTTCGTGGTCTCCTCGACCCGGTTGCCCTTACGGCGGGCCAGGATCAGCATCGGCTCAGCGTCCTTGCGGACCATGCGGCCTTGCCGCACCCAGAAGAACGCCGCGTCAACCCGGGTGGCCCGCGGGTTCTGCGCGAACATGCCGAGCGCGTTACCGAGGGTGCGGTGACCCATGACGCGGGCCGCGTAGATGCGGAAAGCGTCGATCAGCTCCGAGCTTTGCGACAGCAGCGCGGCGCCGACTTCTCGCGCGTGGATCGCGGCCTGCTTGTCGGCGGCCTTGAGTGCCTTGTACGCGGCGCGCTCCTCAGGGGTGAAGTCAGCGCGGGGCCGCTTCCTCGTGTACTTGGTTCCCATTGGGTTGGTTTCCTTCCTGCTATCAGTTGTGCTTGCGGGATGTGCTGGCCCGGCTGGGTGGGCCGGGCCAGCACCAGGGGTTGGTTAGGAGGTGGTGGGGCGGGGGCCGAACACCTTCTCGCCGATCTCCACCAGCCGCTCGTAGGTGTTGCGGCTGCTGAACAGGTTGTATTCACGGTCGAGCCCGAGGAGCCTCAACGCCCGATCAGCGGCGGAGACGGCGCGGACGCCCTGAAAGGCGTCGGTGTCGATGGCGTCGACGTCGTCGCCATCTTCGGCGTGCAGCATCTGCTGCGCGTAGCCGTATCCGAGGATGGTGAGTTCACCGTTGAGCAGGAGGGTGCCGTCGCCGGCAGGGGTGATGAGCCACCGCCCGCCCGCGACGTGGCTGATGTACCCGGCCAGGCACATCGCGGTGCCGCACCGGTTCTCACCGATGAGCAGCCGCCACTGGTCCTGGTCCCACCTGATCTCGCCGGCCTTCGCGAGGCACCTTTCGTCGGCGCTGTAGCCGAGTTCGGCCTGCGGGCGGATGAAGGTGTCCATGACGTGCCAGAACAGGGCAGCTCCGCGCAGCTCCGCAGCATCAGCCTGGGCCGGGGTCGGAGTGGCGGTGGGGGTGGGGGTGGGGGTGGGGGTGGTCATTGTGGTTTTTCCTTCCATGGGTGGTTAAGCCGAGACGGTCGGCAGACCGTGCTCGACGCTGCGGGGGCCGAGGATCGTGGTGATACCGAGCTGGGCGGCGCGGCCGACCGCGGCCGGGGCGTCGGCCGCCCATTCACGGACCCGCCAGACGCCGTTGTGCTGCTCGCACAGGGCGTACTCGCCGTACTCGTCGCGCCGGTCGCCGTGCTGGCCGGTCGCGATCGGCCCCATGGGGCGGTACCGGTCGGTGCCATCCGGCAGGGTCACCTTGTGGCGGCCGTGCGGGTGGCAGTGGCCGCACGGCGTGATGCGAGAGGTGAACAGGTCGTTGTAGACGCCGGTCACCTTCTCGGTGCCGGTCTGGCCCTTGAGCTTCGGGCAGACGGGAACGTGGAAGTCCTTGCCGTGGACGCCGACGCCGACCACGTAGGTGTGCTCGGCGTCCGGGGCCCGGTAGATGGCGTGGTTGAGCAGGCGGATCGGACGGCGAACCGGGTTCATCATCGCTGGCTCCTTGCCGGTGAGGGGGTGATGGTGATGAGGAGCCGGGCGAACGCCGCCCGGACTCGCGCGGTCGGCACGACAACGACGGGTTCCGCCACCCCGTACGGGCCGTCGTTGTAACAGCTCGCGATGGGGATGGCCACCGACCCCGGCAGCGCCGCGTCGTGCTCGTAGGGCTGCGACGGGCCCGCGATCCGCCACGTCACCGTCACACCGGGCGCAAGGGGAACCGGCCGGGTGATCTCGTCACCCACGACCAGGTCAGCCCACGTCGGGTCGGCCGGCAGCGGCGTCACGCGGTCACCGCCGCCGTGGTGTTCTGGCCGGTGCGGAACGCGTGGTCGAGTTCGCGGGCGACGTCGGTGTGCAGGTATAGGGGCCGCAGCCCACCCAGGACGGCCTCGTGCTGACCGTTGATCTCACCATCGCGGCGGGCGTAGATCTTCCCGCCGTTGCTGGGGGTGCCGAGGTAGTCGATGTGTGTGGAGGGCTCCCCTCCGGCCATGTTGGCGTTGATCTCGGCGGTGCGGTCGCACACACTGTGCTTGGCGCCGTCGACCAGCGCCTGGTTGAGGACGGCGCACACCTCTTCGGCGCGGGTCTTGGTGAGCTGCCAGGGCAGTTCGCGGATCACCGTCTGGGCGGTGGAGTCGTGCAAGACGATGCGCTGGGCGTGGTTGAGGAAGTAGACGAGCATGGGGTTTTCCCTTCCAGGGGGTTGGTTGGGCGGCGGTGGGAAGCCGGGCCGTTCCTGCGCAAGATCGCCGATCACGCTGATCCGGGGATCGGCGATCATGAGCTGGAGCGGAACAGGCAAGCCGTACTGGTAGCGGCACGGCTTGCCATCCGGTCCTCGTCAGACGCGGATCACCGACGCGCGCCGGGCCTGCACCGCGTTGCTACGCGCCGCCGTGGATTCACCGCTCACGGCCGGTGGCCCGGAGACGCCGGGCCGGGACCCGATCAACTTCTCGATCGCGTCCATCAGGTCGCGAACGTCGATCTTCTCCTCACCGTCGGTGAGGTCGGCGCTTGCCTTGCTGAAGTTCTTGCCGTGACACCTCACGGACAAGACCATGGTGTCCTTGGCCGCCCGCACCGTGATGGACTGCGCGTCCTTCGTCACGGTGGGCTCCAGGCCGCGGTGCTCGAAGACGACCACGAGCTGCCGGATCTGCGTCGGCAGCCAGTCGGGGTCGGCCGCTGAGCGGGTACGGAGGTCACTCATCGGGTTGCTCTCCTTCTCAGGGGTTGGTGGGCTACCTGTTGCTAGCATGATTGCTAGCAACAGGTATGTGGATCACACGTAGTTGTCGATCCAGGCCAGGCCCTCGCGGTCCAGCTCGTACTGGGCGCGGGTGACGGTCACGTAGGCGAGCATCGCGTCCGCGCGGGGAATCGTCCCCAGGCTGCCGTCGTCGGTCTTCTTCGGCTCGGCGAAGTCGTCAGCGACCTTCACCCGGTGCCACTCACGGCCCTTGGCCTTGTGCGCCGTCGACAACACCAGGTCGGCGCGGTCCTCGGAAACGAACCGGCCGCAGATGTCGATGATGACGTCCGCGCCGTGCTCGTCGATCAGTTTCACGAACGGCGCCAGGTCCCGCCCGGCTTCCTCGTTCTCCACGTAATCCTGCAAGTCGCCCCACGTCTGGAACGCGAACAGCTCGGGGTGGGAGCAACCCGCGCCGGCCTTGAGCTGGATGGCCGCCTCCGCGAGGGACTTGATCGGGCCGATCGCCTTGCTGTCGCCGACGAGCGCGACCCGGCGCCCGTTCTTCATGGCGGCCATCGCCTCACTGATGGTCTTGGCGTTGGTGCGGCACAGGATCGCGTCGGGCTCGGCCACCGGCACGATACGGGAGTTGATCTGGTCGAACCCGGTCAACCGCAGCGGCGCGTCGATGTACTCCAGCCACTTGTTCGCCTCATCGGCGACCGCGGAGCCGAAGCGGAACGACTGGGACAGAGCGAGGCGCACGCCGTCGAAGTTCGCCATGGCGTCCTCGGCGCCCCGCCAGCCGTAGATGGCCTGTGCCGAGTCACCCACGAGGATTTTCTGCGCGTTGCGCTGGCCTTCCACGATCAGCGACACCGGCGGGTTGGAGTCCTGCGCCTCGTCCAGCATGACGTACTCGTAGGGCAGCTGCGGGCCGGTCAGCGACCACATCTTGAGGTAGCAGTCGTGGGTGAACGGCAACCGGCCGTTCCGGTCGCGGATGTCGTCCCACACCCGCTGCGCGAGCGGCGGGATCTCCTTGGCGAGCAGGTCCCGGACTTCCTTGCTGTCGAAACCGGGCTGCCACGGCACCGGCTGCGACAGGATGTTGCGGTACTTGCTGTTGGTGAACTTGTTGACCGTGGCCATCACGATCCGCGCGATGTGCTCCGGCGAGATGATGCCCTCCGTCGTGTAGAACGGCTCGTTGATCCGCAGGATCCGCGCGACCTGCTCGGCGCGCATGCGGGGCTGCTTGAGGCGGCGGGCGTAGTGCTTGCCGATCGCGCCGTAGGCCAGGCCGTGCGCGGTCTTGCACGTCACGCTGGACGGGAACGACTTGGCTGCCTCCACCTGGATGGACTTGTTGTAGGCGATGTACAGGCCCTTACGGTTGGGCGCCGCCTTCGCGGCCGCCTTCAACGTGGTCGTCTTGCCAGATCCGGCGCCTGCCTCCACGACGAGGTTCTTGTCGCCGGGGACGAAAGCGTCGATGATCGCCGTCTGCTGCAGGGTGGGGCGAGGTGCCACGGGTGGTGCCTTCCTATCGGGGGGTCATCCCGCTATCAATATTGCTAGCGGGATGTGAGGGTTGGTTGGGGTGTCGCTGGGTGGGTTACCAGCGGGCGTCGCGCGGGGTTCTGCGCACAAGGTAGAAGTCGTTCCACATCGCTTCGACCTCGGTGCAGACGAGGTCGTAGGCGTGGGGGTCGCCCTCGCGGGCGGTGTCGTAGGTGACCTTTTCGCGTTCCCAGGCGTCGTCGGCGTCCTCCTTCGCCCGGGCGTAGGAGTCCACATAGCGCCGGAGGTGCTCGACGCTGTCGCGGTCTCCCACCTGGTGTCGGTGGCGTTCCTGCGCCTTGGTCAGGGCGTCTTCGGCGTCTTCGAGGGTGCACTGGGGGACCCTCATGGTGCGGGCCATTTGCAGGTAGGCGTTCATAGCCGGGTCGCCGGTGGCGACGAGTTCGTTGCGGGTGAAGTGCAGCGGCATCTCAGACTCCTGCCTGGGGGTGAAGGGGAGGGGGCATGTGGCGCCTTTCTGCTAGCCGTACCGCTTGCGTGTTGCATGTGTTTCCGCAGCTCAGGAGTGCTTTGGAACGTCTTGATCCTCCCATAGGTTCGTATCGTTTGCAAAACGACCCTTTGACGTGCTGGAACGCGCGCCACAAAGCGCTGAAAGCGCTTGAGAGTGTCCGGAGAAGCGAAGCGAAGACGGACACGCAAAGCATGATCCAAAGCGCTCACGCGCAATTCTGGCCGCGCATACGGGCAAGCGAGAGCGCAAGCGCGAACGGAGCGAGCGAGTCGTGTGCCATCGCCCGGTGTCCTCGCCCACCTGATCCGAAAAACCCGAACGGACCCGCAGAAACAGAAATCTACGAAGTAAAAGCAGCGACACCGCTCTTACTTCGTAGATTTCCATTTTTTCGCTAACCGACGCCATTTTCACCAGCACGCCCAGCACGCTCCCACCGCGCCCGCCGCACCGCCCGAGCACGCGCCACCACCACCGGATCCACCACCACCTCCGACTCCGGCACCCACGACTCCACCACCGCACCCGACCCCACCGCAGCCGCCGCAGCCTCATCCACCCGAGCCCACCGCTCCCGATCCCTGCGCGTCACCGGCTTCTCCCCCCGCCTGGCCATCGCCTTCGCCGCCGCAGGAGAGGCCTCGGCGAGGATCTGACGAGCACGAGCAGCCGCAGCGGCCGGGTCGGCCGGCCCGCGCCGCGCAGCCTCCACATGCGCCTCCCGCCACAGCCACTGCATACGCCGCTTGACCGCGTTGTCACGGGCGAGGAGCTGCGACCGAGACAGGATCGGTCGCATCGATCCGTCTAGCCATAGCGCTAGCCGTGATTTCGCGACCTCCCACCGCTGGGGATCGCCCCACACCCGAGCGACGCCATCCGGCGGGTTGTCGAGAGCGTGCAACACGTCAGCGTCAGTCCATCCGGCGTCGAAGAACCGCTGAGCGAGGTTCCGCAGATGCTCAGGAACCCTCGGCGGCTTGCTCATGCTCATGACGCCTCCCCGAAGATCTGCGCGGCGCGCCGCTCGACCAACTCGGCGACATCCTCACCGATGGCCAATCGGAAGCGCTGCCACTCCGCGCGCCGCCGCGACTCCTCATCCTCCTCGGCCCGCTGCGACGCCGACCGGCCCAGCGACACCCCGTCCGCGGCGGCCCATAGGCCCATGCGGTGGCGGATCCGCGACCGCATGCCCCGCTTCCGCTCCACGGCGGCCGCCAGGCAGCCCGGGTCGATGTCGCCCCAGCGCTCCCCGTCCGGCCGCCAGTTCAGCGCGTGCTCTACATCAGCCAGAGTCCAACCCGCAGCGAAGGCTGGCCGCAGCAGCGACCGCAGGTCCTTCGCCGACAGGACGCCGAGGGTGAGCCGGTGGTCGATGCGGAGTCGTTCACACGCTGCGAGCTGGTCTCTCCTGCTGCCAGGCGTTGCGTGGCGTGGCCACGATGCGGCCGGTTCCGTGGTCTTGTGCAGTTGTCGCGCGCCCGCGTAGGGGAGAGATCTTGCAAAAGAGAAACCACCAAAAGCGGGGGTGCAAAGATTATCCACATGCCCGCTGACGTGGGAAAACGTTGGGCGTTCGGTGACGGTCTCAACTGGCCACGGCACTTCGTCAGTGTCGTCGAGCGCGTCGACCTCGAGGTCGTTATCCTCTTCGCTCAGCATCTCGATGGGGACGGTCAGGGCGTACTCGGTGGCGAGGTTGCCCAAGCCGTCGTCGAGCCGCCCCCACAGGGTGCCGGGCCGGGTGCGGGGCGTCGACCCGGGCGTGATGATGACGAGCAGCTGGTGCTCGCGTAGCCATTTGATCAGGTAGGCGATGGTGCGGCGGGACACTCCGACCTCCGTGGCGAGCACGTCCCAGGTGGCGCCGCGCTTGGGAGCGGTGACCATGTCCCGGTCGGAGCGTCCGGCGAGCTCCCACGCCAGCCGCATCAGGTTGCGGTGCCGCTGCCGGTTGCAGTGCTCGCGGGCGAGGTAGTCCACTGCGTCGAGGAACACGGCGCGGGTGGGTGCAAGAACTTGCCCGTCCGGGATGGGCTGCGTGAGGAGGGTGTGCGCCGACGTACGGCGACGCACACCGGTTTCTGTTTTTTCGAAAACGGTGATCGAGCGTGTTATCTTGGGCTCCAGAGATAGAGAGCCTTTTCGGCTCTATGAGGTAAGCCCCCTTCGGGGGGTGAGGCACCCAGCTCGTCGCCCGCCAAAGCAAGCGAGCAGGGTGTGTTCGCGAGATCCAAGGAGCGCCCCGCACTGCGGGGCGTTTCTCATTTACGCCACGTCAGCACCGGCCTTCCCCTTCCACGTTTTGAATCGGCTGGGCAGCTCGCGACGCCTCTGCTCCCCCCACACCGAGTGGACGACGATCCACGCCGTTGTATGGTCCTGCCGGTACACGTCCACGTGGTCGATCACCTCGGCCAGGATGTTCCGCAGCCGGTCAGCGGGCAGGCTGTCCCACTCCTGGATCAGCCCTTCAATGACCGGCACACAGCCCATCGGGTCGACCGGCTCGGCGGGCTCGTCGAACTCAGCGAGCGCGGCGAGGACCTCTTCCTGCTCACGTATCAGCCGGTCCCGCACCGGAATGTACGCCGACGCCGGGATGACCTCCTCGACCAGCAGTTGCGTTTGCCGTTCGAGCGCCCGCTCGATTCGCTCCAGGTCACGGCGAAGCACCTGCGCCTCGTCGTCTTCAGCTGCCGGCCGGGGAAGCTCCCCCACCGCCTGGGCGGCCGCGGCCTCGATGGCGGGCAGCCACTCGGCGAGCACCTGCTGGATCGCATGCTCGACGGCCTCCATCTTCACGAACCGTGTGCCGCACTCTGGTGCGCCGTACTTTCTGCGGGAGATCGACCCGCACACCCAGCCCATGCTGGCCTTCTGGGGGTACATCGTGCTGGCGCAGTAGCCGCAGTTCAGCAGCTTGGAGCAGGGGTAGACGGCGCGGCGGGCGCGAGGCGGCAACGAAGAAGTGATCTTCCGGTACTTCCGGTATGTCTCCCACGTCTCCATAGTGATCACCGGTTCGTGGGCGCCGGGGTGGTACTCCTTGTTCAGGCAACTGGACGCCTTGTTGCAGCGGCAGTCCCGGTGGTGGACGCAGATCAGCCCTGCGGCGAACCCACGGTCCATCATCCGCCTCAGCTCGCCGGCCTGCCACTTCGTGCCGGTCGTCGTGCGGGCTCCGCGGGCGTTCACCCAGTCGGCGAGGCTGCTGAAGTTCCGGTCGGCGATCCACCGGTCGTAGCACTTCGCCAGGATGCCAGCGATGCCGCTAGCGTGATCTGGCTCGTAGCGTTCCCTGCCGTCCTCTGGGGCGGCAATAGTCCGGTCGTGGTGCAGCGGGTGGCGGACACGGCCGCGTCGGATGTAGCCGAACTGGGCGTTGCCGAGCGGCGGCAGCCCGCGGGCGAGCCGGTTCTGGAACGCCTCGGCCCACTGCTCGCCGGACCTGTCCGATTCGAAAGCGGCGAGCTCGAACAGCATGCCGCGAGTGAGCTTGCCGACGGCGGTCCGGGCGTCGACCTCCTCGGTCGCTGAGACGAGTTCGCCTCCGGCTTTCTCGACTCGGGCGAGGTTGAGCTGGTTGCCTGTGCGGTTGCGGCCGAATCGGCTGTACTTCCAGACGAGGATCGCCTTGGCCCTGCCCTTCTCGACGTCGGTGATCACATTCATGATCTTCCGTTGGAAGGTCCTGCCGGACACGTCGAGGTCCTCGACCCAGGCGACGATCAGGTAGCCGCGACGGCGGGCGAGGTCCTTGATCGACGCGCGCTGGATGTCTGGGGAGATCTTCTCCTCCAGCATCATGCTGACGCGGATGTAGCCGATGGCTGGGATGAGGGTCTGAGCTGGGGGGGAAAGCACGATCACCAAACTATCTATACGCAAGCAATGCGTTCGAGCACGGCCTCCAGCACGCTGCCGGGAGTGGGGGGCGCCGGAGGGGTGTTCATGGCGGGTATTGTGCCGCAGCCTGCCTTCGGCTCCAAGCCGGGCTCACCCGGTGAGGGCCGCCCCTGCCCGTGCTCCCCGCTCCACTCCGTCCGCCCTGCGGCGCGGGGCCGCGGGATGTGAGGTTTCGCCGGTTTCGCCGGGTCCGGTGCGCGGGCGGGCGGGGCGAGCCGGGGACACGCCGGTCTCTCCTGCCCTCTTCGCGGGCCAAAGGGGCACCGTGTGTGATGGAGTCTCTCCGATCCGTAACGGCTTTGCCGCCGAAGTCCGGGGCGTACGGTACCCGGCTGCGAAGGAGAGGCACATGCGAAGGAGACTGACCGCCCTGATGACGGTGCTGGGCACGGTGGCGGGCACGGTGGCGGCGGCACGCCGACGCCGGCCTGGTGGAAGGCGATGTCCGGGACCGCGGCCGAATCCGGGACGGGGGGGGGGCGGGGGGGGGGCGGCGGCCCCCCCGCCCCCCCCCCCCCCGCGGCCCGGCATCGAGGTCATCGGGCTGACCGGCGACCAGCGTCTGGTGGGTTTTGCGATCCGCTCCCCCGGCCGCACGCGTGATCTGGGCAGGATCCGCGGGCTCGACGGCGACACCCGGCTGGTGGGCATCGACTACCGCGTGCAGAACGGCAGGCTGTACGGCGTCGGGGACCGCGGCGGCGTCTACACGCTCAGCGGCCCGGCCAGGGCGGTCAAGGTCTCCCAGCTGACCGTGGCGCTGAGGGGCTACCACTTCGGCGTCGACTTCAGTCCCGCGGCCAACCGGCTGCGGGTGATCAGCGACACCGGGCAGAACCTGCGGCACAACCTCGACGACCCCACGGGCGGCCCGGCCGCCGGGCAGACCGTGGCCGACCGTACGCTGACCCTGCCGCCCGTGCCGCCCGCCGTGGTGGGAACGGTCGCCACCGGTGTGTCGGGTGCCGGATACACCAACAACGACCTCAGCCCGGACACCGCCACGACGCTTTTCGGCGTGAACACCGCCACCGGCCAGGTGAACCTGCAGTCGCCTGCGGGGGCGGGCACCCTGGTGCAGACCGGCAGCCTGCGGGTGGCCGCGAGCGGCGCGGCGGGTTTCGACGTCTACAGCTCGCTGCGCGAGGGGGTCACCGTCTCCAACAGCGCCTTCGCCGCGCTGAAGGTCGCCGGCCGCTACGGGTTCTACGGCATCAACCTGCTCACCGGCGCCGTCAACTACAACTACGGCGCCTTTCCCGCCAACCGCCAGGTCCTCGACATCGCCATCCGGCTCGACCGTGGCTGAGGAGCGGCCGCGCGTTCGAGATGACCTGTGCGGGCCGTTGGAATCCGGCGGCCCGGCGCACGCCCGAGGAGTGAGTTCGGCGCATAGCGAAGAGGTCATCCGTATCCGCCCGAGCCGTGTCATCAGCGCTAACGTCAGCCCCGGCGTCACCGGCCAGGTGGGCAGGGACGTCCCGGCCCTCTGACGACGGCTGCGCGGCCCCAGGCGGCGGGTGAGGCGAACACCGCTCCACCCGGTGGGCTGGTCGCGGTCGCGCCGGCGCGGCGTGGGCGGGTCCCGCGCAAAGGGGGGCAGGGCGCCGGCAGCGGCACACGGACCGCTACGTTCGCCACCGGCGCCATGAGGTTCGCGCGGGCCTCCGGCAGGTGCGGCACCTGCCGGAGGCCCGCCTTGGGCGGCCGCGCAGGCGGGCACCGGGTCGTGGCCGGGTCGCCCGCGCTTTCCCCGCCTTTCGAGCCCTCCCCTCAGCGCACGTAGACGTTGGGCCTGGGCGGGGTCGACATGCCCGAGCCGATGAAGAAGCTCGGGTGCGGCGGCTGGTTGTAGGCGGTGTTCTGCCAGGCGATCGCGGTGCGGTACTGGGTGTCGTGCATCAGGGTGTGGATCCGCCGGTCGGTGACGGCGGTGGTGGTGTGGATCCGCAGCGCGGTGTTGTCGGAGGTGGCCCAGATGACCTCCTCGCGCCAGTCGCCCAGCAGGTCACCCGAGAGTGCCGGGGTGGCCTTGGTGCCGTTGTTGGAGTGCACCCCGGCGGCGGTCAGCAGGCGGGTCTCACCGCTCGTGCCGTACTTGTCGATCCTGGTGGCGTCCAGCAGCTCCCGTACCGGGTCGGCGTCCCACCAGGCCAGGAAGTTCGTCGAGGAGGGTTTGCGGCCCACGATCTGGCCGGAGGTGTTGAAGACGCCGTCCCCGCCGGAGGCCGACCAGGACTCGGCTCCGGCGCTGCCGGACCAGATGTCGCCCGACACGCCCCGGCCGTTGTCGCCGCTTGCGCCGGTCTGCCACAGGATCTGCCCGGTGCGGGCATCGGCCATCCAGGAGCTGGGCTTGGAGGCATCCTCGTCGACCTTGAACACCTCCAGGCCGCTCCTTGCCGGGTTGAGGTCGCCGACGTGCAACGCGTCCCCGTGGCCGAAGCCGGTGTTCCACAGGACCGTGCCGTTGTCGTTGAGGGTCATCGCCCCGTAGACGATCTCATCCTTGCCGTCGGCGTCGACGTCGGCGACCGAGAGCTGATGGTTGCCCTGCCCGGTGTAGGCCGATCCCGCGCTGTTGGAGTCGAACTTCCAGCGCTGGGTCAGGGAGCCGTTACGAAAGTCCCAGGCCGCCACGACGGTACGGGTGTAGTAGCCGCGGGCCATGATCAGGCTGGGCCGGGTGCCGTCCAGGTAGGCGGTCCCGGCCAGGAACCGGTCGACGCGGTTGCCGTAGGAGTCACCCCAGGCCGAGACCGTGCCGCGGGGCGGGTCGTAGTTGACCGTGGACAGTGCCGCGCCGTTCTGCCCGTTGAACATGGTCAGGTACTCGGGGCCGGACAGGATGTAGCCGGAGGAGTTGCGGTGGTCGGCGGAGGAGTTGCCGATCACGGTGCCGATGCCGTCCACCGTGCCGTCGGCGGTCTTCATCGCGACCTCGGCCCTGCCGTCACCGTCGTAGTCGTAGACCTGGAACTGCGTGTAGTGCGCGCCCGCGCGGATGTTGCGCCCGAGGTTGATGCGCCACATCCGTCCGCCTCCCAGCCGGTAGGCGTCGAGGTAGACGTTGCCGGTGTAGCCGGACTGGGAGTTGTCCTTGGCGTTGGTGGGCTCCCACTTGAGGATCACCTCGTAGCGGCCGTCGCCGTCGAGGTCGCCCACGCTGGCGTCGTTGGCGGTGTAGGTGTAGGCGACGCCGTCGGGTGTGCTCCCCCCGGCAGGGGGCTGGATCGCCACGTCGAGGTAGTTGCCGCCGGAAAAGCGCAGGGAGGATTCGGAGGCGGCCTGCTCGGTGCCGCCGGTCACCGTTCGCACGGTGTAGGAGGCGTCGGCCGCGGCGCCGGAGTCGAAGTAGTTGGTGGAGGCGGTGATGGGTGAGGCGTTCACCTTGGTCGAGCCCCGGTAGAGGTTGAAGGCCACGTCCGCCGGGTCGGTGCCCAGCAGGCGCCAGGCGACGAAGTTGCCGCTGCCGGAGCGGGCGCTGATCAGCCCGCGGTCGAGGTCCTCGACCTGCCGGGCGCCGGCGGAGGAAGTGGGGGTCACCGTCGGAGTGGGTGTTGGGGTCGAGGTCGGGCCGGTCGAGCCGGTACAGGCGACGCCGTTGAGTGTGAACACCGTCGGCGCCGGGTTCGCTGAGTTGTTCCAGGAGGCGTTGAAACCGAAGGAGACGCCTGCGCCGGTGGCGATCGCGGCGTTGTAGCCGGCGTCGGTGGCGCTGACCTGGGTGCCGCTTTGGGTGACGGTGGAGTTCCATGCCTGGCTCACCTGCTGTCCGGCGGTGAAACTCCAGTTCAGGGTCCAGCCGTTGACGGGGTCACCGAGGTTGGTGAGCGCCACGTTGCCGGTGAAGCCTCCCGACCACTGGGTGGACACCGAGTAGTCGACGCGGCAGCCGGCCGCCGCGGCCTGGGCGACCAGGACCGGTGCCAGGCTCGCGGCGAGTGCGAGCGCGGCCGCCGAGCAGATCACGCGCAGGCGGCGCGGGGACGGCGGTGATGATCGGGACATGCTCTCCCCTTGTGGTTGAGCGGACACGAGTTCGGAAAGCGCTTTCAGAACTTTCATCACATACCGAAAATCCCCTTCCGGAGCCATCGGGGGGTGGGGTGGCCTCGGTGCCCAAAGAGGTTCCGGTGCCCGCCGCCTCCCTTTTCACCTGCGGTTACCAGGCGCCGGCGAGAGGCGATCCGGTGCTCGTGCGCCCGGTGCGGGGGTGAAACTTTCACCTGCTCTCGCCGGTGGAGCCTGGGACGCCCGCGGGAATTCACCACGAGTGCTCATGGGCTTCGTGCGAGGTGGGCGCACGGGGCCGGTGGCCGGTAGGTCTCTCAGCGCTGCGGGGGTCTTCTCGGGACAGCCGGTATCGGGCATTCCGGCGAGGTGCGGGCCGAAGACGCTGTCCGCTGACGCGTCATGTACCGTCGCCTCCGACCCTTTACATCAGGTACGCCCCTTTCGTGCCCTGTTTCCGGCGAGGCCGATGCTCTCCCTTGACGCCGTCCAGTGGGTGGTGCTGTCGGCCGCCCTGTTCCTCGTGGGCTTCTCCAAGACCGGCGTCTCCGGAGCGGGGACGGTGGCGATCGCCCTGTTCGCGCTCGTGCTGCCGACCAGGCAGTCCACGGGCACGCTGCTGCCGCTACTGCTCGTCGGCGACATGGTCGCGGTGTTCTCCTACCGCCGCCATGCCGACTGGCCCAGGCTGATCAGGCTCTTTCCGTGGGTCGCCCTGGGTGTGGTGGCCGGCGCGTTCGTGGTGCGCTGGGTCGACGACGCGCAGATGAGACGGCTGATCGGCGTGATCCTGGTGGTGATCGTCGTCGTTCACCTGTGGAACCGGCGCCGGGCGCAGGAGGACTCCCTGGCCCACCACCGCCCCGTGGCGGCACTGGCGGGCATCCTGGCCGGCTTCGCCACCATGACGGCCAACGCCGCGGGGCCCATCATGGCCGTCTATCTCCTGGCGGCGGGCCTGCCGATGCTGGGCTTCCTGGGAACCAGCGCGTGGTTCTTCCTGACGATCAACGCCTTCAAGGTGCCGTTCAGCGTCGCGCTCGGCCTGATCACCCCGGCCACCCTCCTGTTCGCCGCGCTGGGCACGCCCGCGGTGCTGGCCGGGGCCGCGGCCGGGCGTGCCGTGATCGGCCGGATCGACCGGACGCTCTTCGAGCGCATCACGCTGGGGCTCACCCTGCTCGCCGCGGTGCGCCTGCTGCTCTGACGTCCTCCCCGCGCGGCGCCGCTCCCCCGGTGGCGCGGCGCCCGCTCCAAGGTGAACGCGGGGTAGATCACCGCGTACGAAACCTCAGGCACCTGCCGGCGTCGGAGGTCAGGGCCTTCTACGACAAGGGCGTCCTGGAGGTCAACGCCGCCCTCGCCGACACCAGGCAGGGGAAAGCGCGTCCAGACCGAGTCCACGTCCCAGGAGGCGGGATCCGCCCGAAATGACGCGAGGCCGGCAGAACGCACGTCACAGGACATCAGGCCCGGTTGTCTCCGATCCGTGACCGGCATGCCTTCACGTTCACGGGACAAGGCCCGCCGGCATAGAGGAGACCGTCACACAGGCGTGGGACCTTCGTCTCTGCCCGACCCCGTCACACGTCGTCGACAGTGGACAAGACGGGCACGCGCGAGCGAGGGCAGACCCATGGCAGTGAAACACAGGACGCGGACCACACCGCACCGGGAGTTGCTGCACCAGATGTTGCGCATCCGCCGGTTCGAGGAGCGCTGCGTCGAGCTGTACAGCGGAGAGAAGATCCGCGGATTCATGCACCTTTACATCGGGGAGGAGGCGGTGGCCGCCGGGGTCTGTCACGTGCTCACCCCGGATGACGCGGTCGTCTCCACCTACCGCGAGCACGGGCACGCACTCGCCCGCGGGGTGCCGGCCACGGCGATCATGGCCGAGATGTACGGCAAGGCCGCGGGATGCAGCCGGGGCCGGGGTGGTTCCATGCACATCTTCGACGCCGCCCGCCGTTTCTACGGCGGCAACGCGATCGTCGGCGGCGGCCTTCCCCTGGCTGTCGGGCTCGCCCTGGCCGACAGGCTCCGCGGCAGGAACCGGGTGACGGCGTGCTTCTTCGGTGACGGCGCGGTGGCCGAGGGCGAGTTTCACGAGTGTCTCAACCTCTCCGCGCTCTGGCGGCTGCCGGTGTTGTTCGCCTGCGAGAACAACCTGTACGCGATGGGCACCGCACTGGCGAGATCCCATGCCGAGACCGATCTGGCGCTCCGGGCGGCGGGATACGACGTCGTGGCCTGGCCGGTGGACGGGATGGACGTCCACGCGGTCGCCGACGCCGCCTCCAGGGCCGTGGAGTCGATCCGCGCCGGGGCCGGGCCGCACTTCCTCGAACTGCGCACCTACCGCTTCCGCGCGCACTCGATGTACGACCCTGACCGCTACCGGGACAAGGCCGAGATCGAGCGGTGGAAGAAGCGAGATCCGATCGACGCCCTCGTCGCGCGGATGAGGGCCGCGCGGGAGATCGTCGATGACGATCTCGCCGTGCTGGAGAAGGAGGTGTCCGCGGAGATCGACCAGGCGATCGCCTTCGCCGAGCAGGCGCCCGTCGAGCCGGTGGAGGACCTCACCCGTTTCCTCTACAGCGACAGGCCGCCCGCCGGTGGCACGACTGTGAGGCCGGTGGGGGTGGCCTGGTGAGCCAGACCACGACGTATCGCGAGGCCGTGCGGGAGGCGATCCGCGAGGCGATGTGCCGTGACGAGCGCGTGTTCCTCATGGGCGAGGACATCGGCGCCTACGGCGGCTGCTTCGCGGTGAGCCTGGGACTGCTGGAGGAGTTCGGTCCCGAGCGCATCCGTGACACCCCGCTGTCGGAGTCGGCGTTCGTTGGTGCCGGTATCGGGGCGGCACTGGGCGGAATGCGGCCGATCGTGGAGATCATGACGGTCAACTTCAGTCTGCTGGCCCTGGATCAGATCCTGAACAACGCCGCGACGCTGCTGCACATGTCCGGCGGCCAGTTCAACGTCCCGCTGGTGATCCGGATGACCACCGGCGCTGGGCGGCAGCTCGCCGCCCAGCATTCGCACAGCCTGGAAGGCTGGTACGCCCACATCCCAGGGCTGAGGATCCTCGCTCCCGCCACCTTGGAGGACGCCCGCGGCATGCTCTGGCCCGCGCTGGAGGACCCCGACCCTGTCCTGATCTTCGAGCACGGTGGGCTGTACGCCATGTCGGGGGTGGTGCGTCCCGGGCCGGTGGACATCACCCGCGCCGCGCTGCGGCGGTCCGGCGGGGACGTCACACTGATCGCCTACGGCGGCACCGTCGCCAAGACGCTGTCGGCCGCCGACGCGCTCGCCGCCGAGGGCATCGAGGCGGACGTGATCGATCTGCGGGTCCTGCGCCCTCTCGACGACACCGTGATCATGGAGTCGGTCGGCCGGACGCACCGGGCCGTCATCGTCGACGAGGGCTGGCGTTCGGGCAGCCTGTCGGCCGAGATCGGCATCCGTATCGTCGAGCAGGCCTTCTACACCCTGGACGCGCCGATCGGACGGCTGTGCAGTGCGGAAGTCCCGATCCCCTACGCCCGCCACCTGGAGGAGGCGGCCATCCCCCAGGTGGCCGCGATCGTCACGACCGTGCGGGAGGTGGTCACCTCATGACGGAGGAGCGCTGGGAGTTCGTGATGCCCTCGCTCGGTGCCGACATGGAGTCGGGCACCGTCGCCGAATGGCTGGTCAAACCCGGGGACCGGATCCGCAGGGGCGACACCGTCGCCGTGATCGACACCGACAAGGCTCTGATCGAGGTCGAGTCGTTCCACACCGGCACGGTGGAGAGCCTGGTGGCCGGGATCGGCGAACGGGTCCCCGTCGGGACACCTCTGGCCGTCATCACCGCCGCCTCGGCCACCGCCAAGCGCCGTCCGCCCGGCCGCCGGCCGGCGGCCGCCGCCGCCCTCGGGCAGGAGCGAGCACGGCGAAGGACCGCGCCGTCCGCCGGTGAGCCGGAATCGGGTGAGCCGCGTGCTCCGTCGCCCATCACCTCACCGCTCGTGCGGCATCTGGCCGAGCAACGGGGGGTGGAGGAGGCGGTCGTGCACGGGACGGGGCCAGGGGGCCGGGTGACCCGCGCGGATGTCGAACGCGCCGGCGCCCCCGACCGGGTGAGGGCATCGCCACTGGCCCGCAGGCTTGCCCTGGAACTCGGCGTGGATCTGGCCGGCGTCCCCGCTACAGGCCGCACTGGGGCGATTCGCGCCGGCGACGTGCGCACCGTGGCCGCACGCGGCGCCCGGCCGGGGTCGGCAGAGGGGACGGCGCGAGCCGCATCCGAGCGGACGGCGCTCCTCGCGGGCGCGCAGCCCGTGCGGGGACCTGGCCTGGAGCCTCGGCGAGACGCGATGCGTCAGGCGATCGCGAGGGCGATGACCAGATCCAACCGGGAGATCCCGCACTACCACCTGAGCACGACCGTGGACGTGGGAGCCGCGCTCGCGTGGCTGCGCGAGCGTAACCGGGACCTGCCGGTGGCTCGGCGCCTGCTTCCCGTAGCCCTGCTCCTGGCGGCGGCCGCCCGCGCCGCCGGGGAGGTCCCGGAACTGAACGGCTTCTGGCTCGACGACGCCTTCGCCCCCGGTGAGGCGGTGCACCTGGGGGTGGCGATCTCCCTCAAGGGCGGCGGCCTGATCGCGCCCGCCCTTCACGACGCCGCCGGCCGTGATCTCGCAGACCTGATGGCCGCGTTGAAGGACCTGGTCTGCCGGGCCCGCACCGGGCGGCTGCGTGGCGCCGAGATGACCGAGGCGACCATCACCGTCACCAACCTGGGCGACCAGGGAGTCGAAACGGTTCACGGCGTCATCTACCCGCCGCAGGTGGCCCTCGTCGGCTTCGGCAAGATCCTGGAGCGTCCCTGGGCCGTCGGCGGGCTGCTCGGCGTCCGCCCCCTGGTCACTGTCACCCTCGCCGCCGACCACCGGGCCACCGACGGCTATATCGGCGCCCGTTTCCTCACCGCGGTGGACCGGCTGCTCAGCCACCCGGAGGCGCTATGACCCCGCGACAGGCACAGGAAATCATCGAAGACGCTCTGCTGCGGGTGGTGCCGGATGCCGACCTGGCGGCGCTGGCCACCGACGCCGACGTCCGCGAGGTCCTGGAGATGGACTCGCTGGACTTCCTCAGCTACGTGGAGACGCTGAGCGCCACCAGCGGTCTGCGTATCGAGGAGGACGACTACCCCGCGTTCACCACCGTGGCGGGCGGGGCGGGTTTCCTGGCCGCCCACGCGGAAACGGGCTGAGCCCGGATGCGTCCTTGCCGCGTTCACGGCGGCTCGGGCGACGCGAGAGGCTTCAGGCGGCCCGGAACCATGGGGACGGGGTGTTCGACAGTGGAGGTGTCGCCTTCGGGCAGGCCGAGTTCACGGGCCCTCAGCAGGCGGCGCATCACCTTGCCGCTGCGGGTGTGGGGAAGACTCTGGTCAAAGGTGATCTCCTTGGGGGCCACCGCGCCCAGCCGGCGGCGGCCGAAGGCGATCAGTTCCAGCCGGAGCCCGTCGCCGGGTTCGAACCCGGGGTTGAGCGTGACGAAGGCCTTCACCAGTTCACCGGCCATCGGGTCGGGCTTGCCGATCACCCCGGCTTCGGCGACGGCGGGGTGCTCCATCAGCACGCTCTCGACCTCGAACGGCCCGATGAGGTGGCCGGCGGACTTGATGACGTCGTCGGCGCGGGCGACGAACCAGAAATACCCGTCCTCGTCTTCACGCGCGATGTCGCCGGACAGGTACCAGCCTCCGGCGAACGCGTTGGCATACCGTTCCGGCTCGTTCAGGTAGCCGCGGAACATCGAGGGCCAGCCGGGGCGCAGGGCGAGTTCCCCCTCGACCCCGGGCTCCTCGATCACCCGTACATGCCCGTCGACGACGCGGGCGCGGCCGTCCTCGCCGCGCTCCAGTACCGCCGCCGCTATTCCGGGCAGCGGGCGTCCCATGGAGCCCGGCTTGATGTCCGTCGCGGCGAAGTTGCCGATCATGATGGCGCCCGTTTCCGTCTGCCACCAGTTGTCATGGACCGGCAGGCCGAGCGTGTGCAGGCCCCAGACGGCCACCTCGGGATTGAGCGGCTCTCCCACACTGGCGACGAACCGCAGCTCGGACAGGTCGTACTCGCCGGCGGGGGCGCCGCCGTGGCGCATGAGCATGCGCAGCGCCGTCGGTGAGGTGTACCAGACGTTCACCCGCTGGTCCTGCAGAACGCGGTACCAGCGTCGCGCGTCGAACTCGCCCGCGTCGGTCACGAGGGTGAGGCCGAGGCTGAGGGGCGCGATGACGCCGTACGACATGCCGGTGACCCAACCGGGGTCGGCGGTGCACCAGAAGACGTCCGAAGGCCGCAGGTCGAGCGCGTAGGCCGCGGTGACGCGGTGGGCGAGCACGGCCTCGTGCACGTGCACCACCCCCTTCGGCCTGCCGGTGGTCCCGCTGGTGAAGTGCAGGAGCGCCATGTCCTCGGGATCGGTGGGTGCGATCTCGAACCCGGCGGGTGCCCCGGCCATCAGCTCGCCCAGCGACAAGGTGCCCTCAGGCGCGGGGCCGCGCCCGGTGAGCAGGACATGCTTCAGGCCGGGCAGGGACTCGCGGATCGCGGCGATCTTCCGCGTGTAGAGCTCCGGAGTGGTCACCAGCACCCGCCCGTCGCCGAGGCGCAGCCGCTCGCGGATCGGCTCGGGGCCGAAGGCGGAGAAAAGCGGCGACAGCACGCTGAGATTCTTCAGCGTGCCGAGGACGGCGATGTAGAGGTCGGGCACGCGGCCGAGCAGCGTGAACACTCGTTCGCCTCTGCCCACCCCCAGCCCGCGCAGCACGCCCGCGAAGCGGTTGGTGGCAAGGTGCATGTCCCGGTAGGTCAACTCGGTCACCGTGCCGTCCCTGCCGACGCACCGCAGCGCCACCTGGTCGCATCGGGGAGTGTCCAGATGGCGGTCCACGGCCTCGTAGGCGATGTTCAGGCCCCGGCCGCCGGGCAGGCCACGCAGCGATCGCCGGGCCGCCCGCCAGGAGAACTCACGGCGTTCACGCTCGTAGTCCGTCAGGTTGGCCCCGTCGGCCTGCTGCCGGCTTTTGGGGATCGGATCCCACGTCATCGCAGCCTCCTCGACGGCGGTGAGGATGTCGTTCCAGCATGTGACCGGCCCGGCAGGGGCGGCAGGTACGGAAGTCCCACCCGGTCGGGGCCTTCTGCCCTATCCATGTACAAGACCCCTGATCAGCGTGGAAGCAGGGCGGAAGCAGGACAGCCCATGCGGGCGATCACCATGATCACTTTGGCTGTCGTCAGGGCCGGCACCGAGGGCATGGCCCTCCCTTTCGGCCGGGCACCTTGCGAGGGCGCGAGTGGCGAAGAAGCTCGCGGTTCAACCGGCGCCGGCCTTCAGGGAGGCGACCGCCCGCTGTTCCTCTCGCAGCACGTCGCCGACGACGTCGCCGTCGACGGTCTCGCGTTCGACCAGGATCACGGCGAGCCGGTCGAGGGCGCCACGGTGGGCGCGCAGCAGGTCGACGGCGCGTTTCTCCGCCCCGCTGAGCAACCGGGTGACCTCTTCGTCGATGATCTGCTGGGTCCGTTCGGAGTACGACCTGTGCCGGAGGTCTTCGACGTCCTCGCCGAGATACTGAGGAGCGGCGCAGGAGTAGCCGACCGGACCGAGCGCGGGTGACAGGCCGAAGTCGCGCACCATGCGGGTGGCGATCTGGGTGGCGGCCGCGAGGTCGTTGGCGGCGCCGGTGGAACCCTCCCCGAAGACGACCAGTTCCGCGGCCCGGCCGCCGAGCCGCACCGCGAGCAGGTCGGCCAGGTAGCTCTCGCTGTAGAGGTGCCGCTCGGCCTCGGGCAGTTGCTCGGTGACGCCGAGGGTCAGGCCGGCGGGCAGGATGGTCACCTTCGCGACCGGATCGGCGTTCTCGCACAACGCGGCGAGCAGGGCGTGCCCGGACTCGTGCACGGCCACCGCGCGCCGTTCCTGCGGGAGCAGGGCGTTGGAGGTCTCCCGCCGGCCGAGCAGCACCCGGTCACGTGCCGAGTCGAGATCTTGGGCGTCGATGGTCGTGCGGCCCGCCCTGACCGCGTTGATCGCGGCTTCGTTGACGATGTTGGCCAGGTCGGCGCCGGAGAATCCCGGGGTGGCGCGGGCGATCACGCTCAGATCGGTGTCCGGGGCCAGATGCTTGCCGGAGGCGTGCACGGCCAGGATCGCCGCGCGTTCGGCCTGGTTGGGCAGAGGGACCGTGACCTGCCGGTCGAAACGGCCGGGGCGCAGCAGGGCTGGGTCAAGGGTCTCGGGCCGGTTGGTCGCGGCCATCACGACGATCCCGCTGCTTTGATCAAAGCCGTCCATCTCCGCCAGCAACTGGTTGAGCGTCTGTTCTCGCTCGTCGTTACCGCCGATGGTCGTCCTGCCGCGGCGACCGCCGATGGCGTCGATCTCGTCGATGAAAATGATCGAGGGGGCACGCCTGCGTGCCTCGTCGAAGAGGTCGCGGACCCGGGAAGCACCCACGCCGACGAACATCTCCACGAATCCCGAGCCGGTGACCGACAGGAACGGCACGGACGCCTCACCGGCCACCGCCCGGGCGAGGAGTGTCTTGCCGGTTCCCGGCGGGCCGACCATGATCACCCCTCGGGGTGGTTTCGCCCCCGCCGCCGCGTATCGGTCGGGCGCGCGCAGGAAGTCCACCACCTCGCCGATCTCCTGCTTGACGCCGTCATAGCCGGCGACGTCGCCGAACCGGGTCGTCGGCCGCTGCGCCTCGATGATCTTCGCTCGTGATCGGCCGAAGCCTCCGAGACCGCCGGCCAGGGACTGCTGTGCCTGCCGTCCCATCCACATGATCAGGCCGATGAACAGCGCCAGCGGCAGGAAGCCCGCCAGGATCGACGACAGCGAGTTGTCCGCCCGGGTCGCGGTGATCTGGACGTGCTCAGCTCGAAGCCGGGGTTCCAGCTGGCCGACGTCGAGTGCCGTGGGGATCTGAGTGGTGAACTTCGTGCCGTTGTTCAGGCTGCCGGACACCGCACCTTGATCGTCGATTGTCACCGCCTTCACCTGTCCGGTGCTCACCTTGGTCACGAAGTCGGTGTAGGAGTACGAAGCGGCCGCCGGCCCGGTGAACACGAGAGGCACCAGCAGCCACAGCACGATCAACGCCATGCCGATCGGCAACAGCCAGCGTCGCCAACCGGCGGACGGCGGAGGCGTCGGCGTCGGCTCGTTCGGAGGTCCTGACTTCGCCTTACCCGTCGCATGCCGGAAGCGCAGCCGAATCCGTGTGATCATCAACCTGGCCTCCTCGGCGGTTCCGCCGCCTCCCCCGCAGTGTTCGTCATGTAGCCGGGTCACGGTAGGGCCGAAAGCCCTGAAGTCCAGGTGAGACAGGTCCTTCCCTCCCTGGCGTCCGGGTCGGTGACCGGCGCCGCCACGCCGGCCCAGCACCCGCAGGGTCACCATCCGGTCCGGCTGCAGGATCCCGGTTGCGAACACGGTGACCCAGGCCCCGTTGATCGCCCGCGCCAGGCGGTTGGGCCGGCCCCCGCGACACAGCCGGTGGTCCAAGCGGTGCAGGCGCGTGGATCCGGCCCTCCCGTCGTGTCTCATGTCTTGTCGAAATGACCGCGATGCGCGCCTCCCCGGGGGAACGACGGCAGAGGTCAGCCCTGCTTCGGCCGGTGCCATCGCTGGTCGGCGAGGGACCACGCCCTTTCCCATTCGGCGTCACGGTGGCGGTTCAGCAGCACCCGCAGGCCGGTCAGGAAGACCAGCGAGACCGTCGAGACACCCACCATCACTGCGATCGCGGTGAGCGCGGCGACCGTGACCGTCTCCACCCGGCTCTGCGGCGGATCGGTGAGCCTGCCTTCGGCGTTCAACCAGATCTCAATGCGCGAGCCGGCCGGTAGCGCCGCGGGGAGCACGACCTGGCCGGTGCGCGGGGGCCCGTTCGCCGGCCTCCAGCGCACCGTGCGCGCCTGCCCGCCGAAGCCGGGCTCCACCGGGCGGGCGCTGTCCACGACCTCGGCGGCGACCGCCCGCCGGTAGGGGGCGGTGAGCTCGGCCCGCAGGCCGTCCTGGTAGGCCTGCCGGCCGAGCCCGGCCGCCGGCCACAGCCCGGCGACGAAAAGCAGCAGGCTCACCAGCAGGGCGACTGTCTCGATCCGGTCCGAGCGCCTGCGCAGAGGGTTGCCGTCGAACCGATGCAGGCGCAGACGGCACCGGATCCGGTAGCCGAAGGAACTCATCGGGCCACCTCCCCCGTGGTGTTGCCCCCACCGTGCGTCATGCCCGCCCGGTGTACCAGGGTCCTTGGGGGGCCGCGGTCAGAGCCGAAGGTCCCTTTTCCGGCGGGGGCGGGCGCCTTCGGGCAGCCGGTCGCAGCCTCCGCCTGGCTCGTCCTGGCCTTCGAGGAGTCCGGGGAGTCCGGGACGCGGGGTTCAGGAGGGTTTGGGGCTCACGGCCGGGGGCGATGACGCGCAGGAGGCGGGTGGCGATCGCGCCGAGCTGGCGTTGCTGGGCCTTGGTCAGCGGGTCGAAGACCAGTCGCCGGACCTCGACGACGTGCCGCGGCGCGGCGTCCTGGAGCACGGTGAACCCGCCGTCGGTGAGGGTCGCTTGAACTGTTCTAGTCGTGCCGTCCTCCTGTTTGATGGCACACGTGACACGTGCCCGCTTCGCTGTTTCTGTTCTTTTCGTCATCCACGGCGTGGTCGTCGGGACGTTCGCCACCCGCCTCCCCTGGATCTCCGGCCGCCTTGGGGCAGACCTGGTCGGGCTCGGGTTCGGGCTGCTGCTCGCCTCGGTCGGCTCACTGGCCGGAATGCGGTTCTCCTCAGCCGTCAACCGGCGCTTCCGCTCCGGCCCGACGACAGCCGTGCTCAACGTCATGTGGTGCGCGTCGCTTGTGATCCCCGCGCTCATCACCGACCTGGTCTGGTTCGGGGCCGTCATGTTCCTGTATGGCGTCGCCACCGCCCTGGCCGACATCGCGATGAACGCCCAAGGGGTGCTGATCGAACAGAAGGCCGGCCGGTCCGTCATGTCCGGGCTGCACGGCCTGTGGAGCCTGGGGGCACTGGCCGGCTCCGGCGTCGGCGTGCTCGCCGCCGGTCTGGACGCCCGGGTGCACTTCACGCTGGTGGCGCTCCCGCTGGCGATCACATCGGTCGCCGTCGGCCGGGACGTGCTGGATGTGCGCACCCCGGCCGAATCCAGAAGCGCCAGGTTCGCCCTCCCGGCCCGGGCGGTGGTGCCCGGCTGAGAGCCGCCCGGCCACGAAGGCGACCGCACCGGGCGCGGCCACAGCGGGCGACCCGCTCGCCGAAGAGGATCAGGGGCCGGCGCAGCACGACCCCTGATCCGTCTGCTCCACGTACTTCCAAGACGCCGGGCGAGACGGGCAGCGTGTATCCCGGCGGGAAAACAACCGAGCTTGTCGAAGAGGCGTTGAGTTCATGGGATCACAGGAACGCACAGCGGTGGCCGCACTGAGCGCGGGCCCGGTGGAGTACCGGTTGGAGCGGCAGGGAGAGGACACCGTGATCGTGTTCCACGGGGGGCACATGCGCGCCGATCTCCCACTCGGGGAGGAGGTGTTCCTCGACCTGGGCTACAGCCTGCTCGTGCCCTCCCGGCCCGGCTACGGCCGCACTCCGCTGCGGACGGGCACGACCCCGGTGGCCTTCGCCGACGCCGTCGCCGACCTGTGCGATCACCTGGGCATCGGGCGGGTGGCCGCGGTCGTCGGGGTGTCGGCCGGCGGGCCGACCGCGGTGACGATGGCCGCCCGGCACCCCGGCCTGGTGCGGCGGCTCATCTTGGAAAGCGCCCTGAGCTTCCTGCCGTATCCGGATCGCCGCACGCGCCTGGCCGCGAACATCGTCTTCTCCCCCGCCACCGAGAAGGTGACCTGGGGGGCCGTGCACGCGCTGATGCGCCTGGCCCCCGCTCTCGGGCTGCGGATGATGCTGGCCGACCTGGCCACGCAACCGGCTCGCCGGGTCGCCGCCGCCCTCACCCCCGCAGACCGGGAGAGGCTGGTCACGCTCTTCTCCCGGATGCGCTCGGGCAGCGGCTTCCTCAACGACCTGCGCCCCTGCCTCGACGTGACCGGTGAGGTGACCCAACCGGCCCTGGTCATCGCCAGCCGCAACGACGGCGCCATGCCCTACGCCCACGCCGAATCGCTGATGGCCCGCCTGTCCAGGGCCGAACTCGTCGAGAGCAGGGCCGCCAGCCACTTCATCTGGTTCGCCGAGGACTACCCCGCCGTCGCCGGCCGGATCGGCGACTTCCTGGCCGGGGCCTGAGAGGCCTTCGTCTCCCGCGGACCGACATCTCCCGCATACCACCGCGAGCCGTACACGGCGATCACTCAGGCGAAGCCGCAGGCGATGCCCTCCAGGCCCGGGCGGCACTAACCTGGGGGCACTTTTTGTCGTGTCGGGGAGGGGCCATCTCATGTCGCCGGTTCTGGAGAGTACGGCTCGCGCGCTGCTGCGCAGGGTCGCGGTGGAGCAGTCCCAGGGGCGCCTGCCCTCGCTGACCGCCGCGGTGGTGCGCGACGGGGAGCTCGCCTGGTTCGGCGCGCGAGGCCGGGTGGAGGGGGCCGCCCCCACCCCCCTCACCCAGTACCGCATCGGCTCGATCACCAAGAGCCTGGTCGCGGTCGTGGTCATGCGCCTGCGCGACGAGGGAAGGGTGGATCTGCTCGACCCGGTCTCCAAGCACGTCCCCGGTCTTGGGATCGGCGTCGGCGAGGTGACCGTCGCCCAGTTGCTGTCGCACACCTCCGGGCTCAGTGCCGAGTCGCCGGGCCAGTGGTGGGAGCGGACCCCGGGCATGTCGGCCGAGGAACTGGTCGCCGCGCTCGGGCCCGACACCGCCAAGCACCGTCCCGGGCGCCGCTACCACTACTCCAACGTGGGCTTCGCCCTGCTGGGCGAGTTGGTGGCCCGCCATCGTGGCGTGAGCTGGGCGCGAGCCGTGCAGGAGGAGATCCTGCGGCCGCTGGGCATGCGCGACACCACGACCCGGCCGCGCGCGCCGCACGCGCACGGCTACGCCGTGCACCCCTGGGCGGACGTACTGCTGCCCGAGCCCGAGCACGACGCGCTCGCCATGGCTCCCGCCGGGCAGCTGTGGTCCACCCCCGCCGACCTCGCCCGGTGGGCGGCGTTCGTGGCCGGCGACACCGGAGACGTGCTCGCCCCGGCCACCGTGGCCGAGATGCGCGAACCCGCGACCGTCGACGACGGCGACGCCTGGACCGGCGGGTACGGTCTGGGGCTGCAACTGGCCCGCGCGAACGGCCGCCGCCTGGCCGGTCACACCGGTTCCATGCCGGGCTTCTTGGCCACGGTGTGGGTCGACCCCTCCGACAGGGTCGGCGTGCTGTTCACGGCCAACTCCACCTCGGGTGTCAGCCGCGGCCTGCTGACCGACCTGCTGGCGATCCTCGACCAGCACGAGCCGCGCCTGCCCGAGGAGTGGGTGCCCGTCGCCGACGACGCGGGCCTGCTGGAGCTGACCGGCCCCTGGTACTGGGGGCCCAGCGCCTACGTGCTGCGGCTGCTGCCCGAAGGCGGGGTCTGCCTCAACACGGTCGGCGGCGCCGGCCGGGCCTCCCGGTTCGCCGCCCAGGCCGACGGGACCTGGCTGGGACTGGAGGGCTACTACGCGGGTGAGACCCTGCGCGTGGTCCGCGGGCCCGACGGCTCACCCAGCCACCTGGATCTCAACACCTTCGTCTTCACCCGTACCCCCTACGATCCGCGGGCGAAGGTGCCCGGCGGGGTGGACGAGGGCGGCTGGCGCAGCTGAGCGGCGAGCGCGGCGGCCGGGCCCGCGGGCCCGGCGTACACGACCTCCACCCGGTGCACCACCCGCGGCGCGATCAGTGGCACCCCCCGCGCCACTCCGGCCGTCGCCGAGGCGGGCAGCAGGACCAGGCCGTTGCCCGCGGCGGCCAGATTCACCGCCGTGTGCAGGTCCTCGCCGTCGTAGCGCAGCGCGGCGCGAAACCCGCCCCCGCCGGCCAGCTCGCGCAGCCGCTCCACCGGTACGGCGACCGGCGCCCGCAACCACAGCGCGTCGGTCAGGTCGCTCAGCGCCAGGCCGTCGCGGTGTGAGAGCGGGTGGCCGGCGGGCAACACCACCACCAGCTCTTCCTCGGCGACCCCGAAACCTGACAGCGGCCCTGCGTCCGGCAGCCGCAACGGATCGCCGGGCGCGGTGATCCCGTCGACGAGGCCGAGGCCGGCCGAGCCCGAGGCGACCTCGTCGGCGACACGCTCACGGGCGACGGTGCGCAGCCGCACCTCCAGCCCGTCCGATGCGGCCGAAGACAGGCCCCGGGCGATCGCCGGGACGCAGGCCAGCGGGGAGGCCACCACGCTCAGCCGCCCGGCCGGGCCCGCGGCGGCACGCAGCACGTCGGCGCGGGCGGCCCGGTGGCGCAGCAGCAGCGGTCCGGCGTGTTCCAGCAGACGCTCCCCCGCCAAAGTGGGCACTACCGGACGGCGGCTCAGCAACACCAGTCCCAGGTCGGCCTCCAGTGCGGCGATCTGCTGGGAGACCGCCGACTGGGTGTAGCCGAGCTCGGCGGCGGCGGCGGAGAAGGAACGCCGGTCGGCGACGAGCACGAACGTGCGCAACAGATGCGGGTCCACGAAGCATCAGTATCGCTTATCGGCCCAGCAGTGATCATCGTTGGCGCTTACCCCGGTGGCCGGGCCAGGATCGGGGCATGAGCACCGCGAGGATCGCCCTGGTAGGCGACAGGTCACCGGCCGTCCAGTCTCACACCCGCATTCCCACGCTGCTGGAGGCGCTGCGCGAGCGCGACGGGCTGAACCTGGACGCCTACTGGATCCCCACGACCGACACCGTCGGCCTTGAGGGGTTCGACGGCATCTGGATGCTGCCCGGCAGCCCGTATCGCAGCGAGGCCGGCGCACTGAACGCCGCCCGCACCGCCCGCGAGCACGGCATCCCGTTCCTGGGCACCTGCGGAGGTTTCCAGCACGCCCTGCTGGAGTACGCGCGCAATGTGCTGGACATGCCCGTCGCCCACGCCGAGAACGATCCGGACGCCGAGAACCTCCTGCTGCTGCCGCTGGCGTGTTCGCTGGCGGGCCATGAGAACGCCGTCCGGCTGGAGCCCGGGTCGCTGGCCGAGAGGGTCATCGGCGCCGAAAGGACCGTGGAGAGGTACTACTGCGGCTTCGGCCCCAACGCCGGCTACGTGCCCGCCCTGGAGGCGGGTGGGCTGCGCTTCACCGGCCACGACGAGGCGGGGCTGGTGCGGGTCCTGGAGTTGCCGGAGCACCCGTTCTTCCTTGCCACCCTCTTCCAGCCGGAACTGGCCGGCGACGGACGCCGTCCGCACCCGGTCATCGGCGCCTTCGCCTCGGCGTCCGTCGGCCGGGCCACGGCGGCCGCGCGGGGCGGGCCTGTTCGAGGGGCATGACCGGCGGCCGTGAGCACACCGTCTCCGGTGGACCGGGTTGCGGCGCCGCGTTGGGCGAACGCCTGCGTCCACCAGAGGGTGCCGTGGACGCCCGCGGTTCGCGAGGCTTTGGGGACGCCGAGGATTTCGGGAGCGCCACGGCGAGAACGAGGGCGGATCGCGAGCGTTCACGTCACGGTAGGCCCCTGCGTGAACGCCCGCCTGCTGTGGGCGAGCAGCTCGCGCACGGCGGGGTTGTGCGTGCTCCTCCAGACCAGGGTGAGCAGGGCGGGTGCTTCGACGTCGTCGATGAGCAGGGCGGTGAGCCGGTCACGGTAGTGCGCGGCCATCGACTCGCTGAGGATGGCGACGGCGAGCCCGCGGGTGGCGAGGCCGGCGATGGCGTCGGCGGCGCTGGCCTGCAGTGCGATCACCGGTTGGAGGCCCTGCGCGGCGCAGGCCTGGTCGAACACCGTGCGCAGGCCGGTGCCCGGCGGCATGCACACGAGCGGGTGAGCGCCCAGGTCGCGCAGGGTGACCCGACGCCGCCCGGTCAGGGGATGCCCGGCGGGGACCGCCGCGACGAGCCGCTCGCTGATGATCGTCAACGCGTTCACCCCCTCCGGGGCGGCGGTCGCGGTCCCGGTGAGAGCCAGGTCGACGGCACCGGCGCGCACCTCCTCGACGAGCCGGTCGGAGTTGTCCTCCAGCAGGGAGATCTCCACGCCGGGATGCGCCCGGTGGAACGCGGCCAAGGCGTCGAACAGCGGGGTGAGGGTGCAGCCGATGACCATGCCGACGGTGAGCCGGCCCCGGATCAGGTCGGTCACCTCGCCCACCGCCTGGCCGAGGGCTCCGGCGGCGGCGAGCGCGGCGCGGGCGTGTTCGAGCGCGGCCTTTCCCGCGACGGTGAGGGTGGCGGTGCGCGCCGACCGGTCAAAGAGCTCGGCGCCGAGTTCACGTTCCAGCTGGCGGATCTGGGCGCTGACACCGGACTGGCTGATGTGCACCCGCTCGGCCGCCCGGGTGAAGTTCCGCTCCTCGGCGACCGCGACGAAGTATTCGAGCTGCCTCAGTTCCATATCCGAAAATTCTAGCTACCGGAATATCCATAAGATCAACTAGCGGCTCTTGGTCCCGTCGTCAACGCTGTCGCGCTGTGGAACTCGAAATACCCGCCGGCTGCGGTCGACCAGCTGCGCACCCAAGGCGTCCCGGTCAAGGGCGAGGGCGCCGTCCGGCTATTCCCGCTCGGCCACGCCCACCTCGACGTCCTGGGCCGCTACTCCGTCTCCTCCTGCACGCCGGCCGGACGGCCGGCTCGTACGCCGCACGCCCTGCCGGTGGACGAAGCCGGCGACCGCGGGTTGACACCGGGCAGCCGAATGCAACACTCTTTCACTAATCAAATAGTGAAAGGGTGATATTGGTTGATCGAGTTCAACCTGGATCGCGGCTCGGGGGTTTCGACGTACCTGCAGCTCGTTCACCAGGTCAAACAGGCGCTCCGGCTCGGCACGCTGCGGCCCGGCGATCAGTTGCCGACCGCCCGCGAGGTGGTCGAGAGCCTGGCCATCAACCCCAACACCGTGCTCAAGGCATACCGGGAGTTGGAGCGCGAAGGGCTGGTCGAGGGGCGGCCGGGGATGGGGACGTTCGTCCGGCAGGGCATCGCGGGCGCGACGCTCGCCGAGCACACACGGCTGCGGCGCGATCTGGAGGCGTGGGTGCGCGCGGCCCGCGCGGCCGGGCTCGATCAGGAGGACCTGCGGGCGCTGTTCACCGTGGTCCTGGCCGACGCCGCGAAGGAGGGCGTGGCATGAGTTCCGCGCTGGAGGCGACCGGGCTCGGGGTCCGTTATCGCCGCACGTGGGTGTTGCGCGACTGCTCGCTGTCCGTGCCAACGGGACGCGTGGCGGCGCTCGTCGGCCCCAACGGCGCAGGCAAGACCACACTCATGCACGCGGCCGTCGGCCTGCTGCGGCCCGCGCTGGGAAGCATCCGCGTGGCCGGCCAGGCGGCATTTGTGGCACAGGACAAGCCGCTGTACGAAAACTTCACCGTCGCCGAGATGCTCACCTTCGGCCGCCGCATGAACACCCACTGGGACGACGAGGCCGCCGCTGACCGGCTTGCCGGGCTGGGCATCCCGCTGGAACGGAAGGTGAGCAGGCTGTCGGGCGGGCAGCAGGCACAGGTGGCGGTCACGCTGGCACTGGCCGGCCGGCCCGACCTGCTCGTGCTGGACGAACCGCTGGCAAACCTCGACCCCCTCGCCCGCCACGACGTGATGCGCTCGATCATGGCTGAGGTGGCCGGGCGGGAGCTGACCGTACTGCTGTCCTCACACGTCGTCTCCGACCTGGAGGAGACGTGCGACTGGCTGGTCGTGCTGAACGGGGGCCGGCCACAGGTCAGTGGTGACACCGCGGAACTGCTCGACGGGCATCTCGTGCTCACCGGGCCGGACGATGCGTCGATGGCGGGAACGCAGGTGGTGAGCGCGAGCCGTACCGGCAGGCAGGTCAGCATGCTGGTCAGGGGCACGCCCCCGCTCGACCCCCGCTGGCAGGCGCGGCGCCCCGGGCTGGAGGAGTTCGTCATGGGCTACCTGCGCAGCCCCGAGTCGGCGGCACTGCCGAAACTGACGGGGGTGGGCGCGTGATCTGGGTGACGTGGCGCCAGCACCGGGCGCAGATCCTCGTAACGGCGGGCTTCCTGGCACTGCTGGGGGTGCTGCTGCTGGGCTCGGCCGTGGAGGCGAGCTGGTACGTGGCCGAGCACGCCCCGCCCGGCTGCCCCGGGCCCGCCCTGGCGTGCGGCGACCTGGTGGTGGCGCTCGGGCAGCGCTACGACGCGGTCTACTCGGTGTTCGGCTGGATGCCGCTGGTGGCGCCGGCGTTGATCGGGGCGTTCTGGGGCGCGCCGCTGCTCGGCCGCGAGTACGAGCGCGGCACCCACCGCCTGGCCTGGACCCAGGCCGTACCCGTGTGGCGGTGGCTGGCGGTCAAACTGTCTGCCCTGGGCGGCGCGGTCGTGGCGGGCGGGCTGCTGCTGTCGCTCATGGTGAGCCTTTGGCGGCCGGTGTTCAGGCAAGGGGTCGACTCCACATTCGGCAACATCGGCGTGTTCAACATGGTCGGGGTGGAGCCGGCGGCGTGGTGGCTGTACGCGTTCGCGCTCGGCACCGCGGCCGGCACCCTGTTCCGGCGGACGCTGCCCGCGATGGCACTGGTCGTGGCCGGGGTGACGGTGACGATGTTCACGCTGTTCCAGCTGAGCGACCACTACGCCGAGCCGGTACGTGCAGAGCTGTCCGGCACCGTGGTGCTGGACGACCACGACGCCCGGCTGGTGAGCACCGCCTGGGTGGAACCGTCGGGAAGAGAGATCGCCGAGCCGTCGGACAGCGGCTGCCCGCGCCGGGTGGACGTGGGGCAGAGCGACAAGAACGCCAGGGTGTGGCAGGCGTGCATGTTCGGCAAAGGCTACCGGTACGCGGTGTACCATCATCCGCCGTCCAGGTTCTGGCGCTTCCAATGGACCGAGGCGGGAATCCTGACGCTCGCGTCGGCGGCCCTCGGCGGCCTGGCCGTGCGCCGCACCCTCCGCCGCCCCGGTTAACAGGCCGGTTCTGTCAGCCGGCAGCGCTACTGCACAGTCGAGACTAAAACCCAGGAACAGCATTGGGCGCTAAGAATGATCTTGTGCGGAAAGTGATGCCCAGCATCGGTGCATGACCGTTTGGGGTGCGTGGTGGAGGCCGGAATCTCCTATGGCTACGGCCAGGGGCACCGCAGGCATTGATCCTGTGTCCTACCCGGAGGTTCCTGGCTCGTGGACGATGACATAGCGCACGGCGGTGCGGGGGGCCATGCGGCGGGTCTTGCCCATGACCAGCTGTCGCGGGACCTCGGCCTCGCCGAGGTGGGGGGCGACGCTGTGGCGCAGCTGGTGAGATCGAGACCGGGGTGGCCGCCCCGCAAGGAGCCGAAGTCCCGCAACCGCCGTCGGGCCACGTGAACGCTTCGGTGAGTGCCGAAGCGTCCGGCCTCTAGCCTGCCGGTCATGACATCTGACCCGCTGGTGGTGAGCGGCCACGCCCAGGTGCGGGCCGTGCTGGCCGATCCCCGGTTCACCGTCGACCCCGTACCGCGGCCGCCGTTCGCGCTGAGCGTGGCATGGTTGCGCGGTGCGGTCGGCCGCTTCGCCGAGGGATCCACACACGCCGGGCGCCGGGCCGCCGGCGAGGCGGTGCTGGCCGGGCTGGACCCCGACGCGCTACGCGCCGAGGCGGTCCGGCTCGCCTCACAGAAGACCGGCCCGCCGCCCTGTCCCCCGGAACTGGTCCCGGTGCTGGTGCTGGCCGTCGCACTGGGAGTGCCGGTCCAGGACGGGCCGTCGGCGGTGGAGGCCGTCACGGCGCTCGCCCCGGCCTACCTGCCGGGACCCGAAGAGGTGGACAGCGAGGCCGCCGATGAGGGACTGGCGCGGCTGGCGCGGCTCCTGGGCGACCCGGCTCCTGAGCGGCTGGCCGTGCTGGCGGGACTGCTCGCCCAGGCATGCGGCCCCACGGCCGGACTGGTCCGCGGCGCGCTGGCCAGGGCAGCGGCGTCCCGGCCGGTGGAGCAGACGGTGGAGCAGACGGTGGAGGAACTGCTCGACGAGACGTTGCGCCGCGATCCTCCGGTCCGGACGCTGCGGCGCAGGGCGCCCGGCGACGGGAGGGCCGTGGTGCTCGACATCGCGGCGGCCAACCGGGACCCGCGGGCCCTGTCGCACCTGGCGTTCGGCGCGGGGCCACGGGCCTGCCCCGGCAGGCGGGTGGCGCTGGCGCTGGCGGCCGGAACGGTCGAGGCGGTGGCTCGATGACGTTCGAGCGGTTCAGGGCGCTGCACCACGCGGATGAACCGTTGCTGCTGCCCTGCGCATGGGACCACGCCTCCGCGGCGGCGCTGGCACGGGCGGGGTTCGCCGCGATCGGGACGACAAGCTTGGGGGTGGCCGCCGCCGCGGGCAAACCGGACGCCGGGCGGGCGACACGGCAGGAGACGCTGGCACTGGCACGGACGATCACGGGGCTGGGGATCCCGGTGACCGTGGACATCGAGGCGGGGTTCGGCAGGACGCCCGGCCAGGTGGCCGACCTGGTGGCGCGACTGGCCGGGCTGGGGGTGGCGGGGATCAACCTCGAAGACGGGCGCGGCACCGGCCTGGCGGATGCCTCGGCGCAGGCGAAACTGATCGCCGCCGTCAAGCGACGGGTTCCCCGGGTGTTCCTCAACGCCCGGACCGACGCGTTCTGGCTGGGCCTGCCGGATGCGCGGGCCCTGGCGCTGGCCAGGGCCCGCGCCTACGCCGAGGCGGGCGCCGACGGGGTGTTCGTGCCGGGGGCGAGCACCGAGCACGACATCGAGGCGCTGGTGGCGGGAGCCGGGGTGCCGTTGAACGTGCTCGTCCGGCCCGGCGTGCCGGTGCGGCGGCTGGCCGATCTGGGCGTGGCCCGGATCAGCTACGGGTCACTGCTGTTCCGGGCGGCACTGCACGCGGCCGTCACCACGGCGCTGGGCGTGGCAGATGGCGAACCGGCCACCGCCGGCGTCCCGTCCTACGAGCAGGTCGAGGCACTGCACCGCTACCGGCCGGCATCCGGCCGGTAGCGGTGCAGGAAGCCCGCTCCAAGAGGCGTGAGCCGGTGCCCGACGGCCACGAGCCCGGCGGTGCGCAGACCGTCGGGCGCCGGATAATTCCGTTGCCCGATCGAGGGCGGAGCGGGCAGCATGGCGGCCATGCGACGCCGTGAGTACACCGATCCCACGGCGCTACGCGCCATGCAGAGCCTGGCCTCCCGCAGTTTCCCGGCGACCGGATTCCGGCACATCGGTGATCTCACCTGGAACTGGTGCCTGTCCCTCGACCGGGCCGAGAAGTGTCCGACGGCGACCTGGACGCAAGGAGAGCGGACACTGGCCTGGGGCTGGCTGGAACCACCTGACAGCCTGATGCTGCAGGTCGACCCGGACCACCCGGAACTGGCCGACGAGGTGCTCGCCTGGGCCGGGCGAACGGCCGGCGGCCCGCTGAGCGTCGAGGTCGCCGAAACCGAACCGCACCTGGTCGCGGCGCTGGAGCGACATCACTACACCCCTGTCGTCGACGGCCCGTTCATGGTGTGCCTCGGCCGCCCGCTCATCGGCCTGCAGGACGTGCCTTGCCTGCCGGACGGCTACACGATCCGAGCCCAGCGCGACCGCGCCGACGTGGCCGGCCGGGCGTCGGCGCACCGCGCCGCCTTCGGATCGACCCGGGTCACCACCGAACGCCACGCCCGGATGAGGGAGACCTGGCCTTATCGTCCCGAACTGGATCTCGTCGCGGTGTCTCCCGACGGTGACGTCGTCGCCTACTGCCAGGGCTGGTACGACGAGGTCAACGGGGTCGGCGCGTTCGAACCGGTCGGCACACATCCCGGCCACCGCCGCCTCGGCCTGGCCCGCGCCGTCTGCACCGCGGTGATGCACGCCTTCTCCGACGCCGGCGGCCGGCGCGCCATCGTCTACTCCCGCGGAGACGCCGGCTACCCCGTTCCCAAACGGCTCTACGAGTCCATGGGCTTCACCGCCTACACCCGCACCCGCACCTACCTCGGACGGCCGGCGCCCTGAGAGGCGACCTCGGATCCGGCCGAGCCCGGGTGGGTCCGCGCGGCCGTCAGCCCCGTGCGTCGGCGTCAATGTGCCGTAACGCCGCCCGCACGCTGCCGGGACCGGCCGGCAGGAGCGGCAGCCGTACCGCGGCGGTCGGGATGCGCCCCTGTGCGTGCAGGACCGCCTTGATGACGGTGGGGTTGGGTTCGGCGAACATCGCGCTCGACATGGCGGCGAGGCGGTGACCGAGCGTTCTGGCCCGGAAGGTGGCGCCGGTGTGCCATGCGTCGACCAGCTCGACGAATCGTGCCGTGGCCAGGTGCGCCGAGGCCAGAATGCCGCCGTGCGCGCCCAAGGCCAGCAGAGGCGAGACGAAGGCGTCGTCGCCGCCCAGCACCGCGAAGCCGGCCGGCGGGTCCGCCAGCAGCTCGATGGCATCGGCGTCGATCCCGCCGACGGCGTACTTGATGCCGGCCACACCGGCGAGATCGGCCAGCCGCCGGACGGTGTCGGCGGACAGGTGCTGCCCGGTCCGGTAGGGGACGTGGTAGACGACGAGCGGGACGGGGCTGGCCAGGGCCAGAGCCGCGAAGTGCGCGATGATCCCCGCCTCGCCGGGCCGCAGGAACGGCGGCACCACACTGAGCGCGGCGACCACCTCTGAGCGCCCGCGCAATGCCTGCACCGCCTCCACCGTGCCGGCGCCGACCACAAGCCGCGCTGAACGCTCACGGCACACCCGGGCGATCACATCGACGACGCCACGCTGTTCCGCGGCGGTCAACGATGCCGGTTCCGCGGTGGTGCCCAGGGCCACGACACCCGACGCGCCAGCGTCCAGCACCTCGTGCGCCAGGGCTTCCAGTGCGGTGAGGGCCACGGCACCGGTGGCGTCGAACGGGGTGATCAGCGGTACGTACACACCGGTAAGCGTCATGGTCTCAGCATCCGGCAGGCCAATCAGTAAGGTCCAGTTCACATTCCTGAACAGAACCGTAAGCTGTGCTGATGCTCGATGTGCGCCGCCTACGCCTGCTGTGCGACCTTTCCCGCCTCGGCACGATCGCCGCCGTCGCGCAAGCGCACACCTACACGCCCTCGGCGGTCTCCCAGCAGCTGTCCGCATTGGAACGAGAAGCGGGCGTGGCACTGCTGGAACGCACCGGCCGGCGTGTCACCTTCACCACGGCCGGCCGGATTCTCGTACAGCACGCCGAGGTGGTCCTCACCGCTCTGGAACAGACGACGGCCGCGCTGGCCGCGCTGGCCACCGGCCTGTCCGGCCCACTGCGCATCGGCGCCTTCCCCACCGCGGTCCGTACCCTCCTCCCGGCGGCGCTGGTCGCACTGGGGCGCCGGCACCCCGAGCTCGAGCTGACGGTGACCGAGCTGGACCCGGTCACGGTGCCGGACGCCCTGCGCGAGCGGCGGCTCGACGTCGGGCTGCTGCACGACTACGACGTCGTGCCGATCGAACCGGATCCCGTTTTGGACACGGTTCCGCTGCTGGACGAAACGGTGTTCCTCGCCGTGCCCGGCACCGCACCCGCGGCCGAGGAGACCGGCTCGCTACGAGACGTGCGAGACGCCGCCTGGATCATGGCCAGCCCCGGCACCCTCTGCCACACCGTTACGCTGCACGTCTGCCGCAGCGCGGGCTTCACACCCCGGGCGCGTCACCACGCCGACGACTTCGCCGCCGTGCTCGCACTGGTCGCGGCCGAGCAAGGCGTCTCGCTGGTACCGCAGCTGGCCGCCGCGCAGCCCCCGGCCGGTGTCCGCCTCATCCCGCTGTCCATCCGCAGACGGACCCACATCGCCTACCGGCAAGGCGCCGCCACCCACCCGGCCATAGCCGCGTTCGTATCCGCGATCCGCGCCTCCACCGGCGCCTTCCTCGGCCGCTGAACACACCGGGTCCGTCCTGGCTGTCAGCCGGCCTTGATCTCAAAGAGAGGCCGGCCATCCGGGACGAGGAACATCCGTGCGCCGGAGAGCCTGGGCGGCCGGTATGCGACGACCGGGATGACGCAGCCGTTCGCGCCGACGCAGTCGCTGGGGCCGGCCGCGCCGACCTGCCGCACGCTGGGCCTCGACCTCAGCCGTTGACGTGCGCTCTCAGCCGCCACGCACTCACAGCGCCGCCAGGGCGCGGCCGACCAGGACTTCGGCGAGGTGGACGCGGTAGGACGCGCTCGCGGCCGCGTTGTCCGGCGGTTCGCAGCCCCGCGCCGCGAGTCGCGCCGCCTCAGCGGAGGGCGTGCCCGCCGCCAGCGCCTCCTCCACCGCTGTCGCCCGCACCGGCGTCGGCCCCATGCCGATCAGCGCGACCGCCACGCCGCCAGGCCGCGCCTGGGCGGCGACCCCGACCACGGCCCAGTCCAGGGCGCGGCGGCTGAACTTCTCGAACGCGTACGACCGGCCCGTGGCGGCCGGCAGCCGGATCTCGGTGAGCATCTCGCCCGCGGCCAGCGCGCTCCGGCAGCGGCCGGTGAAGAACTCCCGCGCCGGGATCTCCCGCTCCCCCGCCGGGCCGCGGGCCACCAGCACGCCGTCCAGGGCGAGCACCGCGGCGGCCAGGTCGGCGGCCGGGTCCGCGTTCGCCAGCGAGCCGCCGATCGTGCCCCTGTTGCGCACCTGCTGATCACCGATCCGGGCCGCGGCGGCGGCCAGCAGCGGCACGTGCTCAGCCACCAGCGGGTCGCGTTCCAGCGTCCGATGGCGGGTGAGCGCGCCGACCGCGATCCGGTCGCCGTCCGCCCTGACGTACGCCAGTTCGCCGAGCCTGCCGATGTCGATCAGGACGCCCGGCTCGGCCCGCCGCAGCTTCATCGCCGGTAGCAGCGAGTGGCCGCCCGCCAGCAGCCTGGCGGCGCCACCGTGCCGGGAGAGCTCGTCGAGCGCCTCCTGGACGGAGCCCGCGCGCACGTAGGAGAAGGCCGCCGGGATCATCGCGCGCCTCCGTTCGCTGCCGCCCACTGGACCGACTCGACGATCATCTGGTAGCCGGTGCACCGGCACATGTTGCCCTTCAGCCCGTTGCGGATCTCCTGCTCCGAAGGGTCGGGCCGCTCGGTGAGCAGCGCGGTGGCGGCCATGACCATGCCGGGCGTGCAGAACCCGCACTGCAGGCCGTGACACTGCCGGAAGCCCTCCTGTACGGGCGACAGCCCGTCCTGCCCGGCCAGGCCCTCGATCGTGGTGACCGCGCAGCCGTCGGCCTGCGCGGTCAGGACGGTACAGGACTTCACCGCCATGCCGTCGAGCAGGACCGTGCAGGCGCCGCAGCTGGAGGTGTCGCAGCCGACGTGCGTGCCGGTCAGCGAAAGCACGTCGCGCAGGAAGTGGACGAGCAGCAGCCGCGGCTCGACCTCCCGGGTGTGCGGCTGCCCGTTGACAGTGATCTCAACTCGCATCGTGCATGACCTTCCAGACTCGTTCCGGCGTGCAGGGCATCTCCACGTCGCGCACGCCGAGGTGGGCGAGCGCGTCCACCACGGCGTTCACCACGGCCTGCGGCGCGGCCGTCGCGCCCGCCTCGCCGAGCCCCTTGGCGCCGAGCGGGTTGAAGCTGGACTTCGTCTCGATGTGGTGGGTCTCGTACGGGGGCAGGTCGAGCGCCCCCGGCACCATGTAGTCCTCCAGGGAGGCGGCGAGCGGTCGGCCGTCGGCGTCGAAGGCGACCTTCTCGTACAGCGCCTGCGCGATGCCCTGAGCCACCCCGCCGTGGATCTGCCCGCGTGCCGTCATCGGGTTGATGACGGTGCCGCAGTCGTCCACGCAGACATAGCGCAGGATCCGCACCTGCCCGGTGTCCCGGTCGATCTCCACCACGCAGCCGTGCGCGCCGCTGGGGTAGCTGAGGTTCTTCGGCTCGAAGTACGAGGTGTTCTCCAGGCCGAGCGCGGCGCCCTCGGGCAGCAGGTGTGGCTTGAAGGCGCGTTCGGCCACCTCGGCCAGGGACACCGTCGCGTCGGGCATGCCCTTGACCTGGTAGCCGTCTCCGGTGCGCACCAGGTCGTCCGCGTCGACCTCCAGCATGTGCGCCGCGATGCGCCTGGCCTGGTCGGCCACCTCCACCGCGGCCTGTCGCACGGCGTTGCCCGCGACCGGCATCCCGCGGCTGCCCATGGTGCCGGTGCCCTCCTGTACGACCGCGGTGTCGCCGTACAGCACGCTGATGGCCTCGAAGGGCACGCCCAGCTGGTCGGCGGCGATCTGGGACAGCGCGGTCTGGTGACCCTGCCCGTGCGGAGCGGTGCCGACCAGGACGATCACCGAGCCGTCCGGCTGCATCCGGACGTTGGCCGACTCCCAGCCGCCGAGGTAGCCGAACTGCTCGAACAGCGGGGTGGGCCCGAAGCCGCCCATCTCCACGAACGTCGACAGCCCGACGCCGAGCAGGGGCGCGCGGGTGTCCGCGAGCCGCCGCGCCTGCTCCTCGCGCAGCCCGGCGTAGTCCAGCTCATCCAGCAGCAGGTCGAGCGCGGCCGGGTAGTCGGCCTCGTCGTACACGATCCCCTCGAACGGGGTCTGGTACGGCATCTCGCCCGGCTGGATCAGGTTCGCCTTCCTGACATCGGCGGGGTCCCTGCCGAGCTCACGGGCGACGAGGTCGATGACACGCTCGATCAGGAAGCTCGCCTCGGGCCGTCCCGCTCCCCGGTAGGAGGCGGTAGGCGTGGTATTCGTAACGACGCTCCGATAGCGGGCCGCGATCTTCGGTATCCGGTAGCAGCCGCCGAGCATGTACGAGGTGAGCGTGGCAAGCCCGATGCCCACCGGGTCCGGCACGCCGCCGATGTTGACGGTGAGCGTCACGTCCAGGGCCAGGATCCGGCCCTCGCCGTCGAAGCCCACCTCGATGTCCTGCTGCTGGTCGCGGCCGTGGTAGGTGTGCACCATGTGCTCGCTGCGGGTCTCGACGAACTTGACCGGCCGGCAGAGCCTGCGCGACAGCTCGGGGACGAGGAACAGCTCGGGCATGAACGAGGACTTCACCCCGAAGGCGCCGCCGACGTCGGGCGCGACCACGCGGACCAGGTGTCTGGCGAGCCCGAACCGCTCGGCGATCTCCGCCCGTACCCGGTGCGGCGCCTGCACCGTGGCCCACACGGTGGGCCCGGCCCCGGTCCAGTCCGCGAGTACCCCGTACGGTTCCATCGGCGCGCCGGCGCAGCGCTGGTTGACCAGGCGGGCGCGCAGGCGGTGCGAGGCGGCGGCCAGGCCGGCCGCCACGTCGTCCGCCACCTCGTCCGATGTCACCTGCTGTTCCAGGGCCAGGTTGCCGGGCAGCGGCGCGTAGATGGGCACGGCGTCCGGCGCGAGCGCGTCCGTCACCGTGGCCATCACCGCCAGCGGCTCGTACTCCACCCGCACGGCGCGCGCCGCGTCCGCGGCGGTGTACCGGTCGGCCGCGACCACCACGGCCACCGGCTCGCCGACGTAGTGGACCTTCTCGCCGGCCAGGTAGCCGCGTTCCAGTCCGGGGACCGAGGGTCTGGGCGGAAGTCCGGCGAAGTCCCGCGCGGTCCACACGCCGAGCACGCCGGGCAGTGCCCGGGCGGCCTCCGCGTCGATGCCGGTGATGAGCGCGTGGGCCTCGGTGCTGTGCACGTAGACCATGTGGAGCAGTCCGGGACGATGGATGTCGTCCACGAACGTGCCGCGCCCGGTCAGCAGCGCGGCGTCCTCCTTGCGCGGTAGTGCCGAGCCGACCATCGTCACAGGCCACCTCCATTGGTGCCAGGCGCGCGTCGTTAGACGTATAGCGACTTATCTTGTCCGGTGCGCGGCTGCCACGGCAAGACCCCGGCGTGATCTCAAGCGGTCGATCTGATAACGGGTGGACACCGGCACCTCGGCGCCGCCCAGGCGGGTGGCGGCGCTGTGGCGCGGCTGGTGCAGGTCGAGTCCGGCGTACTTGTCGAGTCGGCACCCTCGGCCGCCGCGGAGGGTGCCGAACGGCACGGGCTCGGCGGGCGGTGCTGGCCGCGCCCGCGGCGGGTATGGCCGCGGCCACCTGGCTGCTGCGCTTCTTCACGCCGGCCTCGCCGCTGGAAGGGCTGGGCGTGTGCGCGTTCCGGGGGGCGGGTGCGGTCCTCGCCCCGGGTACCGTGAAAAACCATATCGCGGCCATCCCGCGCAAGACCGGCAGCAGAAACCGCGTCGCCATTGCGGCCTGGGCATGGGCGACCGGCAGAGCCGAGCCCTGATCGCGGACCAGGCCTGCACGCGGACGCCCGCACCGATCGAGCCGATGCCGACGTCATAGCGCCGATCCGTCAGGCGCCGGCCAGGTCCGGGCGATCCTCAAGGCCGTCTCGGCCGCGGGACTCCAGCCTGCGGACATTGACCGTGTCAACTGCCACGTGACGTCCACCGTCGTGGGCGACGTAGGCGAAGCAGTCGCCATCCGGCGGGCGCTCGGAAACGATGAAGCCTCAGCGCACGATCCGACACGGATGCTCCTCGCCCCCCGGACCGGCCGAGGGCCCCGGCGCGCCGGGGTTCGTGGCCGGCCCGGCCTGCGGCGTGAGCTCCGGACGCTTGGCCGTGCGGCCGTCGCCCGAGGAGCGGCCGCGGAGGCGGCGGCCGATCCACGGGCCCGCGAACGTGGCGAACCAGCGCAGTTCGGCCGCCGCCACCCGCCACGCCGCCGCCGGGGGCAAGGGCGGGAAGGGCAGCATCCACGTGTCGTCGCTGCCGGGCAGGCCGAGGGAGTGGGCCATGGCGGCGGCGATGCGGGCGTGGCCCGCCGGGCTCGCGTGCAGCCGGTCCGTGCCCCACATGCGCGCGTCGGTGACGAACTCCATCGCGAACGTGTCCACTACCGTGACCCCGTGGCGGGCCGCGGCGGCGCGGATGCGGGCGTTGAGGTCGAGCACCTTGGGCCGGAGCGGCCGAGCCATCGGGGCGATCTTCCCAATATCAGGAAAGGTCACGGTAACCACGTGTGCGCCAGATTCGGTCAGGGCGGCGTACATCTCTTCCAGCACCTCCGCCACAGCGGCGGGCTCGCAGCCGGGGCGGATGAGGTCGTTCATGCCCGCCATGACGGTGGCCAGGTCGGGGCGCAGCGTCAGCGCGGGGGCCAGTTGCTCCGAGCGGATCTGGCCCGCGAGCCGGCCACGAACCGCGAGGTTGGCGTACAGGAGGTCGGGGTTGGCGCGGGCCAGGTGCTCGGCGAGGCGGTCGGCCCAGCCGCGGTGGCCGTTGACGTCGTCGCCGTCGCCGAGGCCCTCGGTCTGGCTGTCGCCGAGCGCGACGTAACGCGTGTAGACGGTCATGAGGTCTCCCTTGCGGCGCGGGCCATGCGCTCGCCGAGCGTCCGCGCCGTCTCCAGGCACCAGGCACGGGTCTCGCGCTCCAGCCTGCATCCCGCCAGGCAGGACAGGTAGGGGCCGACGTGCTCGCCCTGACGCAGGAATGTCTCCTCGTCCAGCTCGCCGCGCAGGCGCAGCAGGAGCTGCTCGAAGACCTCCAGCTTGGCGGCGGCCTCCCGGGCTCGGTCGTGCAGCTGCTCGATCACCGGTGCGGGGTCGAGCAGGTCGACGGCGTGCACCTTGACGGCCAGGTCGTCGCGGATGAGCAGGGGCTTGGCCGGGGTGGCGGCGAAGGCGGCCAGCTCGCCGAGCCCGGCCTCGGTCACCTTGAACACGCGCTTGTTGGGGCGACCCCGCTGGACCACCTCCCGGCCCGTGATCAGGCCGCCGTTCTCCAGCTTGGTCAGCTCGGCGTAGAGCTGCTGCGGGGCGGCGTACCAGAAGTTGGAGACGCCGATGTCGAAGATCTTGGTGAGCTGGTATCCGCTGTATTCGCCGTCGAGCAGCGCCGCCAGCACCGCATGTCTGAGGGCCATCGGCTCAATACTCACGGATATGGGTAGTCATGGATATGACTATAAATCGATGGGCACCTCGGCGCCAGAGGGCTGCCACACAGCGCAGGGCCGGGCCCGCGCCCAGCAGGACGACCATGACAGCGGTGCCCGGCGGAGTCAGGCCCGGGACCCGGGCGGCCGGCCGGCGGCCGAGGCCCGGTCGCCACCGGCGGGTCGGGGAATCCCATGAGCAGGGATGTCCCTTCCCGATACTCCGCAGATCTCCACCCGTTCTGCTGGGTGCACGAAAGGCTTACCGTTTTTCGGCCGATATGATCATGTGGGTGCCGAAGAACCTCTTCCGCCACGCTATGGAGCTGAAGCCGACTCGGCGGAGAATCGCGGAGACCTCCTGCGGAGTCATGAAGCCGAGCGTGGATTCCTGCAGGTACGCGTACGACTGCCGATCGCGTGCGACCAGCCGGCCGAGAAGGGGAATCACGATCCGGATTCCCAGTTCCACCGGATAACGGAGCAGCCCGCGCGGCGGGCAGGTCTCCAGGATGACGACCCGGCCTCCGGGTTTGAGCACGCGGTACTGCTCTTCGAGCACGCGCTCGACACTCTCCACGTTCCACAGGAGATAGCCGTGCGTGACGGCGTCGAAGGACTCGTCGCCGAAAGGCAGTTCGTTGGCGTCCGCATACTGCCACGTGATGGCGGAGGCCCCCGGTTTCCTCGCCGCCTCCGCCGGCATTCGCTCCGAGAAATCGACGGCGTGGACGGTCGAGTCCGGATATCTCTCCAGTGCGGCAAGCGCGATCACACCGGTTCCGGTGGCGATGTCGAGCATGCTCCCGCCTGAGCAGCGGGCCTGTGAGAGACCCCGTACCGGTTCGCGTGAGGTTCAGCGCCCGGCGCTGTCGCCGGCAAGGACCAGGTGGGCGGCCCCCGCCTGCTGCTCGTCCGGCTTCCGGCGCCTGTAGTAGCAGACGGTGGCGATGGCCAGGGCGGCGCCCTAGATCCGCCAGAAGCATTCCGGCAGCCAGGCTCCCCAATCGGCCCAGGAAAATCGGTCGGCGATCTTCGACCTGATGTAGGTGATCCCGGCCACTGCTGCTCCTGCGGTTCAGCGTCAGCGCCGTCACCGCGATGATCACCGAGAAGACGGCGATCCACCAGCCGAAGCTCGGGGTCGTCCAGGCCAGGATCGACAGTTGCCCGTCGGGGTCGGGGTCCTCGGCGCCCCCGGGGAAGCCGGGCATCCCCAGCGCCCATCCGGCGCCGAGCACACCGTAGAGCAGCGCCCACAGCGCGGCCGCGTAGCCGTACCGGCCAGAAGCAAAGGATTTCATGCGTCAAGCCTCCCGGTCCGGCCGGCCGGTGGACCAGATGCCGTTCGGCACCCCCTGCGGCCGGCGGAGGTGCCCTTCGGCACTCGCCGGTCGATCACCGGATGCGCCTGTGGTCAGGGGATCCTGATGCGGGTTGTCGCCTTCGTGCCGATGGTCGTGGCCATCGACACCGACTGGTTGCCGCCAAGGGCCGTCTCATCACGGGCGTTGTCGCTGTACTCGGTATCGCCCTGCCTAACGGGTACGGGTGATGCTGCCGGCCCTGCAGGAAAGCCTTTGACGACCTCTTTACGATGAGATCATGCCTGATCTTGCGACACTCGCCCTCTTCTGCGCTGCCACACTCGCCATCCTGCTGGTGCCGGGACCCGCTGTGGTGTTCATCGTCAGCCGGAGCGTCGCGCAAGGCCGGGCAGCCGGGCTGATCTCCGCGCTCGGCGTGCACGCGGGCTCGCTGGTGCACGTGGCCGCCGCCACGCTCGGCATCAGCGCGCTGCTGGCGGCTTCCGCGACGGCGTTCACCGTGGTCAAGTACGCCGGCATCGCCTATCTCGTCTGGCTCGGGGTCCGCAAGCTCGTACGCCGGGAGGGCGGCGAGGAGATCGCGGAGATGCCGCGGCAGACGGGGCGGCGCATGTTCTGGGAAGGGTTCGTGGTCAACGTGCTCAACCCGAAGACGGCCATCTTCTTCCTGGCGTTCCTGCCGGGCTTCACCAACCCGGAGGCCGGGCCGGTCGCCACGCAGATGCTGGTGTTCGGGCTGGTCTGGGTGGTGCTGGGCATGGCCAGCGACGGCACGTACGCGATGCTCAGCTCAGCGCTGGCCGATCGCGTCCGGCGATCGGCGCGGGCCCGACGCCGGATGGACGTCGGCAGCGGGGTCGTCTACCTGGGACTGGCGGCCTGGCTCGCGGGCGAAAAGGCCTGACGGTTTGCGTAGCAGATCATAGGCGGGTCCAGCCGGCCGGATGGCAGGTATCGGCGGCGCGTCGACGCCTGGATGCGAGTAGTACCGCGCGGCCCGGAGGGACGCGGGTGAGACGCCCTTGCCCGCGCCGGCCTCCGGCATTCAACAAGAATCTTTGCGAGGAATCCCGGTCCTTCAGGGCCGGGAGGAATCGCATCCTTGGTCCCGGTGGCGCGCAGCGCTCGCGCAGACGGCGACCGGGTGCGGGCTGCGTAGTACGTCGAGGGCGCGGCCTGCAGAACCTGGCAGATCGGCTCGACACCCCACTGGGCGCGGTGAGCGTCGATGAAGGCGTTCATCTGGGCGGTCGAGGGTCGAGTTCCCTCGCGAAAAAAGCCGACGCCGCCTTGAGGATCTCGTTGGCGCGGCGCAGCTCACGGACCTCACGCTCCAGCTCGGCGATCCGCTTGGCCTCATCGGTGCTGGTCCCGGGCCGCTGACCGCCGTCGATCTCGGCCTGCCTGACCCAGTTGCGCAGCGATTCCGACCCGATGCCCAACTGCCGGGCAACACGGGTGATGACACCGAACGACTCCCCGGACTGCTCGGTGGACTCCCGCACCATCCGAACCGCCCGTTCTTTCGACTCCGGCGGATACCGACGCTGGGCGGGGTGCGATGAACCAGATCGACCTGACATGGGCTTCATCCTTTCCAACCGATGAAGTGATGTACTCCAGCAATCCCGGCGCGGTTCAGAGTCGGCTGATCTGTTCCCGACAAGGCGGCTCTCCTTGCTGCCCGCTCGGCCGCTATCGCGTCGTACGGATCCGGACCCAGCCGCGCCCATAACGCATGATCTCTCCGGCGGCCTCCCGTTCTCGTTCCTCCTCGATGAGCCACACGGGCTTGATCCTCTCCGGGGGGCCGACCCCGCGCCGCCAGATCACGATGATTCCCGGCACGAGTCCCGAGACGAACAGTCCGAGCGCCAGCGGCAGGAGACGATCGTTCCCGCTGCCGTCGATCTGGACGACGATGGCGCTGAGCCCCCACAGCCCGGTCGCGGCCGCGCCGGGAAGCTGGACGAAGAGCGCGGTCCCGTCAGCGGCCTGACCCGATCCGCCGAGGTAGGCGTCGACGAGCCTGCGGCGGCGCCTGGCGAAGAAGGAATCCAGGGAGGTACGGGTCGGCCATCTCTTCACGATGAACGCCTGACCCGCGAACTGCGCGAGAGACAGGCCGACCAGCAGGACGATGACGACCAGGAAGCCGATCCCCTCGGCGTCAGGGAGTAGCGCGGCTCGACTCATCGCGTCTCCATGACCCCCACGTTACGGAGCGGCGCCGGCATGTCGATCACCACCACTTCCTGAGTGCAGCGCCCGCAAGGTATCCACCGAGTGTGGCTCCCGCATACTGACCGACGGCCGAGCCTCCGACCGCGCCGACCGGGCCTCCGAACTCGAATCCGACTCCTTCTCCGATCGAGCCGCCGATATACCCGCCGAGAACCGCCCCACCTCCGCGAATGGAACCACGCGCGATCCTTTCCCAGGTGGACAGGCCATGGTCACCTGAGTCGTCGACCCATTGGCTACGGAAACCGTCGGCGAAGGTCAGAGCTCCGCCGACCTTGCCGAGGAAGCGTCCGGCCTTGGCGGCCTGCCCGCCCCACTTCTCGGCGCTCTCGGCCTTCCGGCCGGCCTTGGCGAGCTTTCTGTCGTTCCCTCTCGTGGGTGGCCTCTTCGAGTACTTGTTGAGCTTTTGCAGGTACTTGACGTGCCCGTTGTCGACGATCACGATCCCGAGCCTTTTGAATATCGACTGCCATATGGCGACGTAGCCAGAGGCTCCGGTGAGGCCGTGGTTGCCCGCCGGATTGAGGCCCAGCCCCAGTTGCTGGAGGATGACGGGGAGCTTGGTCTCGTGCTTGGGCTTCGGCCGGTACTTGACCGGCGGCGGGAGCATGCACAAGGTCGGGAACACATCGCACAACGTCCGTGACCCGGTGCTGTCTCCGGAGCGCACCGGCTTTCCGTGGCGGGGATAGACCGTGTATCCGTGACCGTTTTTGTTGGGGCGGCGGTCCCCGCCGTCGCCATTGAAGCAGTCGACCCCATCCGGAGTCCTGTAGCACATGGTGCCATCGGCGTCCGCGTTGGTGACGGGGTTGTTGTCGGCGTACGCATAGCCGTTCCAGCTCTGCGGGTCCGAGGTGTCGAAGAGGGGGTCTACGGAGATGAAACGGCCGGTTTCCGGGTCGTATTCGCGGGCGCCGAGGTGGGTCAGGGCGGTGGACTCGTCGATGACGCCGCCGACGAAGCCCTTCTGGCCGGGCCAGGAGGCCGACGCGGCGCCGCGCTGCTGCCCGAACGGGGTGAACCGGCGGCGGGTGGCCGTCTGGGGGGCGGTGTCGTCGACGGCCATGGTGACGGTGCCCTGGTGGTCGTCACCGAGCCAGGTCACGCCGTTGCCGGTGCGGGCGGCGACGATCTGGTCGGCGAAACTGTAGTAGCGGGTGGCGGTCTTGGCGCCGGTCTTGGCGTCGAGCCGGAGCTCCATGCCTGCCACATAGAGGGTGGTGGAGGTGGGGTCGCGGCGGATGAGCCGGTCGCCGTCGGCGTCATAGAGGTAGGTGCTGACGCCGGAGGGGTCGGTCGATCTGGCCAGGTGGCCCTCGACGTCCCATTCCAGGAGGCGGCCGGGGCCGCGCCGGGTGGTGTTGCCGGCCTGGTCGTAGGCGTAGGCGTGGACCTGGCCGTCACGCGCGCCTCCGGTGTAGGCGACGGAGGTCAGCGTGTGCGGTTGCGGCTTGCCGGGGCCGGCGTAGGTGTAGGTCTTGGTGATGTCGCCGGTCGCCTGGTGGTCGATCTCCTTGGTGCGGTTGCCGGTGTTGTCGTAGGCGAAGGACTGCCAGTACGGCGCGGGTCCGCCGACGATGTTCTGGGAAGGAGCGGTGGCGCAGTCGCCGGTGGTCGTCGTCCAGGCGTCGGTCAGGCGCCGCAGGTAGTCCTGGCGAAAGCACTGCACGTCGGGCGTCTGGCCGGAGGGCGTATCGGCGATCTTGGTGATGTTGCCCGAAGGATCGTAGGCGTAGTTGGTGTCGGCGACGGAGATCGGTGCCGTTTCCCGCTCGAACACCGAGCGGGTGAGCCGGTTGGTGCCCTCCTCGTAGAAGTTGGTCTGTTTGACCCGCTTCAGGCCGGTGCTCATCGTCAGGTCGAGGACCTGTCCGAGCTTGGAGTAGGTCGTCGAGGTGACGTAGTTGGTCAGGCCCCGCATCGTGATCGGGTTGCCGAGCTCGTCGTAGTCGTACAGCAGGGTCTCGCCGAGCAGGCCGCCGGCGGCGGGCAGGACCGTGCGGTGCACGGTGCCGTCGGGGTTGTAGTCGGTGGTGGTCCTGTACGTCCCGGCCAGCGAGCCTTCGGCGGCCGGGACGACGAGCTGGGCGCCGGTCGGCCGGTAGGCGTTGTCGAAACCGGTCACGGTCGTGGCGTAGGCGTCCATCGCGCCGGTGGCGGTGTTCTTGACGTAGCGGGTGGAGCCGGTCGGCTGCCCCTTGACGTTGGTGCCGTCCGCGAGTTTGTCGTACGTCCACTCGGCGAGCTTGGTGCCCGAGGCGGAGGTGCCGGCGTACTCGGCGGTCTTGCGGTCCAGGGCGTCGTAGCTGACGAACAGGCTGAAGCCGCGCGCGTCGGTGACGGTGGTGAGCAGGTCGGTCCTGTCGTCGTAGGCGAGCTTCGAGGTGCCCTTGTCGGGATCGTCGGTCTGGATCAGGCGGCCGCGCAGGTCGTAGTGGTAGGTCCAGGTGGTGCCCACGGTGTCGGTGACGGTGGCCGGCTGCCCTGCGCGGGTGTAGGTGTACCTGGTGGCGTCATAGTCGCCAGTGGGCGCGTCGCCCCTGTACTGGCGGACCTCGACGGTCTCGCCCCGCGCGTTGACGATGGTCGTGGCCGGGGTGGAGCCGGCGGGCGGGTCCACACTGGTGCGGTCGCCGCCGTAGGTCGTGGTGGTGCGCCACTGCTCGGTGCCGCGCTTGCGGAAGATCTGCGCGGTCGGCCGCTCCATGCCGTCGTAGGCGGTGACGTTCTGGCCGGGGACGTCGTCGTCGCTGCCGGGGACCCACAGAACGCCGCCGGGGCCGCCCTCGGCGTAGTAGTCGTCGTTGGACTTGTGGAGCAGGCCGCGGGTGTCGTACAAGGTATCGTTGATCAACCGGCCGCCGCCCGGCGCGGACCGCTGGGTCTGGCGGACGCGTAACAGGCCGTCGTAGAGAGCGTAGCCGGTGGTGTAGGCGGCGCCGTCGGCGCGCAGCGTCGAGGTGGTGACGGTGGTCGGGCCGTCGGCGCGGATCTGGTAGCCGAACTTCATGTTCGGCGTCGAGGGGTAGGTGGCCTTGGCATGGCCCGGCAGCCAGACGCCGGTCAACCGGCCGAGCGGGTCGTGGGCCAACTCGGTGCGCTTGCCGTTGGGGTCGGTCGTCGCGGTCGCGAGACCCCAGGCGGGATCGAGCTCACTCGTGGTGACGTGGCCGAGCGCATTGGTCTCCTGCTTGGCGGTGGGCAGGCCGGTGGCCGGCGTGTAGGAGGTCTTGGTGGTGGTGCCGTCGGCGTCCGTGACCACCAGGGGCCGGCCATAGGCGTCGAAGGTGGCGGAGGAGATGGTGACGTACTGCGGGCCGCTGTTCCAGGAGCCGATCTTCTCGGTCCTGGTGACGTCGCCCGTGGACGGCGCCGCGCCGAACGCCTTGCCGTCGTAGTACTCGCGCACGTCGGAGAGCACGTCGGCGGGCCGGTCGGGGGTGGCGGTGCACGCCTTGGCGACCGTCTCCACCCGGATGGTGTAGGAGAGCATCCACCGGGTGGCGTCGCGGGCGTAGGTCGTGCGGACACACTGGTCGTCGTCGGCGGTGGCCTCGTCGCCGAGGTCGTTGACCTGGGTGGGCAGGCCGTCGGCGTTGTAGTCGGTGTCGGTCATGGTGTACCGCCAGCCGCCGGAGGTCAGCGCGGTGCGGTTGCGTTCCTTGTCGGGGCGGACCATGTGTGCCGTGGTGGTCGCCCAGGAGCGGACTCGCTTGGCGGTCTGCTTGGTCCAGTAGGTGCTGATCACGCCGGCCAGGGCGGCTCCGGAGGGGCCGTCGTAGCGGATCTCCTCGCGGACGCGGCCCTGCAGCGGATCGGCGTCGTCCACGGCCGTACCCGTAGAGTCGGTGACCTTGACGTCGCGGGTGCCGCCGCCGGACAGCTCGTCACCGTCCATACCGCGGAAGTAGGTGAACTCGGCCTTGGAGCGTTGCTCCCCCGGGGCGCCGCGCAGCACCCGGACCCTGCCGTAGCCGCGCCACTGCGACCAGGTCTTGTACTTCTCCTTGGTCAGCCCGTCATCGTCGTCATGGTGCCAGGCGCCGCCACCGAGGTAGTCGTAGGTCTCCAGCACGTCGGGGGCGCCGCCGGTGCGGTCGATCTGCTGGACCTGGGTGACGACGTACTTGTGGAACCAGTCGAGCTTGGGCGAGGTGGCGCCCTCCGGCGTCCAGTACTGCGGGTAGCAGCGGCGGGTGTTGGAGTCCAGGCCGGGGGTGCTGCCGGCGGTGCAGTCCTCGCCGGAGTAGGTGATGGACAGGGCGCCGCCGGTCTCGTTGTCGATCGCCGAGACGCGCCACTTGGTCAGCGGCGGCCGTCCTTCCAGGGCGTCGACGCGGTTGGGCCGCTGCACGCCGGCGAACCTCACCGGCGGCAGCGACGCCGTGCCGCCGACCTTGCCGGTGTGCCGGATCCCGGCCAGCCACAGCGCCGCCGCCGTGCCGTCGCCGGGGGCGCGCAGCTGCTGGTCCAGCGTCCAGGTGTCGACGTCCTTGTACGTGCCGCCGGACAGCACCTGCGTGGTGACGGCGGCCAGCCGCTTGCGGGTCCAGAAGGTGGGCGAGTAGCGGTCGAGGCATTTGTCGCCGGAGTCGCAGTTCTGGTCATAGGGGACGTCCGGCCAGTACTTGGCGTTGGCCTTGGTGAACTTGTCGGCCGCGCAGTCGAAGGACGAGGTCGGGACGCAGCGCTCCTTGGCGTCGAAGACCACGCGGGCCGGGGCCGAGGAGGAGAAGACGGCATTGGAACGCTGGCCGTAGTCGATGCGCTTGAGGTAGCCGCCGCGGTCGTAGGAGGTGGGGGCGCCGTTGGGGACACCGTCGGTCAGGAGGGTGACGTCGCGGCGGTAGTAGTTGCTCTCCTTGACGTACCAGAAGGTGCTGACGGTGCCGTGCGGGTCGACGACGTAGTCGAGGTTCCACCGCCACGCCTGCCGGCACCAGGAGTCGGAGAAGGAGTTCTGGTGGCAGGGCTCGCCGTCGTCGTTACCGAACACCGGGACCGTCCAGGCCGAGTCCGTCTCCGCCTTGCCGCCGGCCCAGCCCGGTAGGCGGTTGCGGCCGAAGTGGTACTGCGTGCCGTCGGCGGTGGTGACGCGCCAGTACTCGCCGTCGTTGTCGCCGTTGTCGGCCCCCGTGAGCCTCTCGACCTTGGAGCCGTCGTCGTTCTTCGGCTGCCAGGTGCCGGTGGCGTCGTCCAGGATCAGCTCGGTGGCCTGGCCGTTGATGGACAGGGTGGCGTTGTGGTTGCCCCAGCACTGGTCGTTGCGTTTGGGCGTCACACCGTCGTCGGAGCAGGCCTTGTATCTGCGCTCGACGAATCCAGGCCAGTAGTCGAAGCCCTCACCGATCCAGGACGCCTGATTGTTGGTCGCGACCGTCCGGCCGTCGATGCTCCCGGAGGAGTAGACGAACCCGACGTTGGGGGCCGGGCCGCCGGGGGGCGGCGGCAGGCGCAGCGGATAGGACCAGGAGAAGGCGCCGCTCTGGGCGCTCGCGCTCCAGGTCGCCGAGGGCGACAGCGACGTCGCCTCGTACGAGCCTGCCGCGCCGGACGGGGCCGCCTCGGCCGCCAGCGTCATCGTGGTCGCGGTGGTGAACCCGACGTCGGCGGACAGGCGGCCGGTCGTGACGTTGTTGCGGGTGGGCAGCGGTTCTCGGGTCTGGCATTGGGGCAGGTCGGGGGTGGTGGCCGCGCACGCGGGCAACTGGACCAGGCGCAGGCGCGAGGCCCAGTCGCCGCCGTAGGCGTACCGGAAACCCGAATAGTCGACCTCGACCGTCATGCGGGCCGTACCGGCGGGCGGGGTCTGCGGGGTGAGCTGGATGCCGAGCCCGGTGATGCGGGACCTGTCGGCGGTGCGCGCGTCCAGCGCTCGCACCTGGACAGCGGGAGGAGTCGGTACCGCAGCGATGCGCGCCGAGTCCTTGTCCTTGGCGGCGGGGGTGGCGGGCGCCAGCCAGACCGGCAAGTCTCCTGCCCGTGTTCCGGCGGCGTCGCCCCCGGGGGTGGCGGACGGCGCGGCCTGTCCGGTGGCGGCCGGCGGTGTGCCCGCCGCCGGGAGACCCACCATCGCCGTACTCGGCCGGGGCCAGGTCACGGCGGGTGCGTCCTTGAGGTCGAAGGCAACTCCCGGGTCCGTCAAGGGCCCTCGTGCCTTGACGGCGTGACCGGGAACCGGATGCTGTTCCTGGGCCTTGTGCCACGCCGGGGGGTCGTCGGCCGCCTGGGCGGCGGAGTTCGGGCCGATGAGAGTGGCGGGCAGCACGACGGCCAGGACTCCGGCGATTCGGGTCCAGCCTCGACGTGAACCGAGCACGGCTTTCCTCCGAGGGGGTAGGGGGCGTCGGTGACCCGGAGGTCTAGCCGTCGATGGGGAGGTTCATCGCGATGTTGATGACCTGACGGTCGGTCAGGGTGCCGGTATAGGCGCGGACGTCGTCGATGTCACCGCTGAAATAGTCCACAGCGGCGCTTTTGTATTTGGCGCGGCCGATCTGCAGTGCGCCTGCCGCCCATCCACCGGTCACGGAACGCTGGTCGTTGAGCTGGCCGTTGACATAAAGACGGATCTGCTTGGCCTGCTCGTCGTACACGCCTGCCAGGTGCGTCCAGGTGTTGAACGCCGAGCAGTCGATGGGCTCGGCCGAGATGGCGTGCGTCAAGGTCCCGTCGGCGGCGTTAGGACTCGTCGAGAACGACCAATGCGGCACCGCGGCACCGTTCTCGGCGATGAGCCGGTAGCCGAGGTAGAAGGAGCTGTAGGTGGCTCCGTCCTGGGCCAGGACGGTCATCGCGCGGCCGGGCAGCACGCAGGTGTCGTCGCCCGACAGACGCACCCACGCCGTCACCGCGTAGCTGTGGTCGGTGCGGAGCGGCGCCGACGGGGTGGCCGCGTAGCCGGTGGCACCGTTGAGGCTGAGCACCCCGCCGCCGTCGAAGCCGTCACCGGACCAGGTGGCGGCTCCGCCGAGAGCCGCGGGCCAGCGGCTGTCGGTGGAGTTGACCGCCGTGGAGCCCGTGCCCTCTTCGAACTTCCACCAGCCGCGCTGGATGGGCGGCTGCTTGGCCATGGCGGCGATCTCGTTGCCCAGCGCGGGATCGTTGACCGTGCGCGGATAGTCCGACAACTCCCGCTTCCAGATCCTCACCTCGTCGATGTCACCGGCGAAGTTCTCGATATAGGTGCCGCGCGACTGCACCCGGCCGAGTTGCAGCGGACCGGTCGCGTCCCAGGGCTTGTACGGGAAGGCGCCCGTCGTGGCCTGCAGGATGCCGTCGACGTACAGGCGAAGCTGCCGCTCCGGGGCATCCCACACGCCCGTCAGGTGGGTCCAGATGCCGGTCACCGGTTCGGCGTCGCCGATCGCCCGCACGATGGTCTTGTCGTCGACATCGGCGTCGAACTTGCTGAAGATCCACCGCCTGTAGCCGGAGGAGTAGTAGAGCTGGAATCCCGAGCCTCGGACGGCGTTCTGGCTGACCACGGTGGAGTTCTTGGTCTTGTCGTTCAGCAGCACCCAGGCCGAGACGCTCATGCTGCGGTCGGTGTGCACCACCGGGCCGTCGGTGCTGGCGTAGCCGGTGGTGCCGTTCAGGCGCAGCGCGCCGGCGACCCGGCCGCCGACCCAGGTGGCGCCGCCGGCCAGCGTCGCGGGGTGTGTCGTCGCCCCGGAGTCGGCCGCCGCGGTGCCCGCCGTCTCGTCCAGCCGCCAGTGCCCCTCGGGTCCGAACCCGGCGTTGACGTAGAAGCTGTAGACGGCCGGGGTCTTGCCGACATTGCCCGCCCGGTCCACCGGGTAGACGTACAGGGCGTTCAGCCAGTCGTGGCGGGGCGCGAGCCGCACGTTGACGGAGCTCTGCCCTGCCGGGATCGCGATCTGGGTGGCGGCGGTGGCCAGCGCCGGGTCGTCGAGCGCCCAGCGAAAGGCCGCCACGTCGCTCTCGCCGTCGCCGGGGGCCAGCGTGAAGCCGCCGGCCCAGCCCACGCTGCCCTGCCAGGCGTCGGGGGTGTCCGGCAGGTAGTCCAGGGAGCTGACCTTCGGCAGGGGGGTCGGATCGACGGTGTCCACGGTGAACTCACACCACTTGCTCCAGGCGCTGGAGTCGGTGCCGTCGTAGGCCTTGACCTTGTAGGCGTAACTGTGGCCGGTGACCAGTCCGGCCAGCTTGACCGAATGGTCGGTGGCCGAGGTGGTGTACTTGTAGGCGGTCTTGCCGCCACCGGGCATGGTCGAGGTGACGTCGTCCCACACCCCGGTGACGGTGTTGTAGTGGTGCAGGACGAACTCGGCCCGTACGCCGTCGTTGGCCTTGTCCGGGTCGTAGATCTTGGCCTTGAGCTGGAGCGGGTTGGCAGTGTCACCGGCGTTGACCGCCGGGCGGGCGGCGCCGGTGACGCAGGGCGTGGCCGGGTAGGTGCCGATCCCCGAGGGGGCCGCCGGCGGGGTGTTGTAGTCGATGACGAGCTTCGGCGCGCTGCTGAAGCCCTTCCACCCCCACACGCCGCTGCTGGTGTCGTTGGAGTCCCTCAGCCCGAACGTCGTGTTCGACCAGCCGCTCTTGGCGGCCTTGACGATCGCACGGGTGACGTTGAACTCGATGCCCTTGTCCGGGCAGGAGGAGCTGTAACCGGCGTCGGAGGCGACGCTGTCCTGATGGTCGCTCCAGGACGGCTGATGGTTCCAGTTGGTGGAGGTGGAGATGCCGCCGGTGAGCCAGAGCTGCACGGCCTGCGGGCTGGAGGTGCAGCCCCAGGACTTGACCTGGGTGATGCGGAAGGTGGCCTTGAGGATGTGCTTGCCGTTGACGTTGTCGGAGTCCATCCGGAAGAACGACCGCTTGAGGCCGCTACCGTAGTTGCCGGCTTCCGGCATGTGGCTGGAGTTCCAGTACTCCTGGTTCGGGTACGCCCTGTCGACGTACGTCCAGGCCAGCTTCGAGCCCGACCACTGCGGGTCGATGTAGACCGGGTACGTCGTGCCGGCGGAGGTCAGCAGGTTCTTGTCCGGAATGATCGCGATGCGGTCCCGGGCCACGTCCACGCCCATCACGGCCTGCCTGCCCTCGCGGGACGGCCCGGCCTCCAGCGCGGCGGGAGCCGCCATCGCGCCTGAGGAGTCCCACATCCGCGGCGCCGGCGCGTGGAACAGCTCCGTTCCAGACTCGGTGACGGCGCTCAGGCCGCCGGCGGCAGTCTCGCGCACCGACAACCCGTTCGCGCGCATGCCGAAGGTGAGCTTGCCCAGCGCCGGGTTGGCGGCGGCCTCCCGGTTCTTGACCACGAGCACCTCGGAGAAGCCGAGTACCGAAGCGGTCACCTTCAAATCCACGCCCGGCAGCACCTCGCCGTAGGTCGCGGTGTCCCCTTCGAGCACCGGCTTGGGCAGGCTTACCGGCCACGTCATCGCGACCGAACGCCCGCCCTCGCCGATGGCGGCCAGCGGAGCGGTCCCGCCACCGGAGAAGGTCAGCTCCAGCGGGGTCGCCACGGTGCGCACGCTTCCGTCCGGGGCGAAGACCAGGGTCGAATCGACGGCGGCCCAGCCGTCGCCGCGCCGTACGCGCTCGGGCAGCGCCGCGGTCTCCGAGGTGAACGAGCCATCGGGGTTGGCGAACACCTGGCGGGTCTCCGTGCGTAGCGGCAGCACCTCGACGCGCTGCTTGCTGCCGCGCGCCTGCTGCAGGGCCTCGTGCTCACTGCGCGCGGGAGGATCTCCCGTCGCCGCCTGCGCCGAGGGTCCACCGGACGGGACGGCGACGGCGGCCAAACAGCAGGCCGGCAGCGACACGACCAGTGCGACTGCCAGCGACACGACCGCGGCGCGGACACGGCTGAGGATGCTGCGGGAGGTGCGGCGGCGCATCGAGCCTCCAGGAATGCGGCTAGGTGTGCTTGCGCGGGCTACTCATCGGTTCCACCGCAGCGCAGGACCGACCACGTCCCGTACTTATGTGCGGGCGACTTGAACCGGCACCATTTATAGAAAAAAGAGGTCATCACGGCGTCAAACTCCCGGATAAAGATTGCTGCGCCATCCGCGGTACGACCGCGCCGGAGAGGTAAACCTCCGCTGTAGCAGGCTCCCCGCCCTACCGCCGCGGTTGCAGCGGCGGACCGGCCGCTCAGGCGATGAGGGACACCTCCCCCGGCGGTTAGCATGCGCGGATGCGCGCGAAGATGCTGTCGTCGCTCCGGCGGATTGCCGCGATGAACCCCTTCGCCGCCGACCTGATCCTCGGCGTGATGGTCGTCGGCGTCTCCGTTCTGTTCGGCCTCCTGCTGTCAGAGGACGCGACGGCGCCCGGTCACGCGCAGCGCCCCTGGGACGCCGCAGGCATGGGGCTGACGCTGGTGGCCAACCTCGTCCTGGCCTGGCGGCGGCGTGCCCCGCTCACCGTGCTCGCCATCGCCTGCGTCACCGGGATCGTCTTCCACCTACTCGGCTACGACGTCCGGCTGAATGAGGCGGCGCAACTGCTGGCCCTCTACACCGTCGCCAGCCGGCGGCTCCCGGCCGTTTCCGTTCCCTGCGCGCTCGCCGTGGCGGCCGCCTGGTGGCACGCGGCGTTCCTCGGACCGGACGACTTCGCCTGGCCGAACGTCGTCCAGGTCAGCCTGTTCGTGGCCGTCGTGTGGCTGTTCGGCAACCGGACCTGGGTGCTGCGCGAGCGCAACAAACAACTCGCCCGGCTCACCGAGCAACTACGGCGCGACCAGGAGGACAAGGCGCGGCGCGCCGTCACCGAGGAGCGCGTGCGCATCGCCCGCGAACTGCACGACGTGGTCGCCCACCACATGTCGGTCATCGTGATCCAGGCCGGACTCGCCCGCTACGTCTTCGGCTCCGACCCGGCCACCGCACGCGGGGCGCTCGCCACCATCGCCGACACCGGCAGCGAGGTCATGGCAGAGATGCGGCGGCTCCTGGCGGTCCTGCGGATCGACACCGACGACACCGACGACACCGACGACGGCGATGGCAGCTATGATCCGGCACCCGGCCTGGACCGGCTCCACCACCTCGTGGAGCGGGTACGCTCCGCCGGCGTCCCGGTGGAGACGTCGATCACCGGTGCCGTACGCCCCCTGCCGCCCGGAATCGACCTGTGCGCTTACCGGATCCTTCAGGAATGCCTGACCAATGTGCTCAAACACGCCGGCCCCGCAACGGCGCAAGTCTCACTTCACTATGGCGCCGACCTGGAGCTGCGCGTCAGCGACGACGGACGCGCAGCCCCGCCCGACCCTCAGGGAGACGGCCACGGCTTGATCGGCATGAGGGAACGCGTCAAGCTCTACAAGGGAACAGCCAAGGCCGGTTCGCAGCCGTCAGGAGGATTCGAGGTCGTGGTCACCCTGCCCCTCACCCCACCCGGCGAACCGAACCGATGATCAACGTACTCGTCGTCGACGACCAGGTCCTCATCCGTGCCGGCCTGGCCGCGCTGATTCGCGCCGCCCCCGGCCTCGACGTCGTGGGCGAGGCCGCGAGCGGCCAGGAAGCCATCGCCCAGGCGGTCGCCAAGCGGCCCGATGTGATCCTCATGGACGTCAGGATGCCTGGCATGAACGGCGTCACGGCAACCGAACGCATCCTGTCCGCCCACCGTGACCAGCCGCCCCGCGTGGTCATCCTGACCACTTTCGACCTCGACGAGTACGTCTACGACGCGCTACGCGCGGGCGCTTCGGGATTCCTGCTGAAGGACACCCCGCCCGAACGGCTCATCGCCGCCATCCACACCATCGCCTCCGGCGACATGCTCTTCGCCCCCACCATCACCCAGCGCCTGGTCCAGGCCTACACCCATCGGCCGGACCCCACCGGCCGCAGGACCGCATCAGCGCTGGATGTCCTGACCGCCCGCGAGGCCGAAGTCCTCAAGCTGGTGGGCCACGCCCTGCCCAACCTCGAGATCGCCACCCGCCTGAATGTCAGCGAGGCCACCGTCAAAACCCATCTCAACCGGGCCATGGCCAAACTCAACCTCGGCAGCCGGGCCCAGGCGGTGGCGCTGGCCTACGAGAGCGGCCTCGTCACTCCCGGCGGGGAGAACTGAGCGGTTGAGCCGGCCTGGAGCGCGATACCGGTGTTGCCACTTACCGGGCTCTGCACAGTTCTTGCCGTGGGTTGTTCATCAGGCGTTCGTCCAGGGGGTGGGGATCGTGCCGCCCCGGTAGCGGTACCGCGTGATCGCGGGTGTTCGCGCCGGGTTGACCAGTTCCTCCGTCCATCACGATCGGCAGCCGGGACCCGTTGGGGCCGAACAGCCGCTTGTGGATGTCCTTTTCCAGGTGCCTGGCCGGCAGAATCTGCTCTGCCACCACGACGGCAGAGCAGCGGTGGTCTTTCATCTCCGCACGGACAAATCAGCGCTTCGTGGGGCACTGGGGCTCATGACACGTTCCCTACCGGCACCCCGATACAGGAGTCCGGACGATCACGTCTCAGGCGTCTGGCCCTCATCCTCCATCCCGTGCTCGCAACTCCGCGGTGATCGCGCGTTCCCTGAGCAGGACGGTCTCGGCGCGCAGAGTCTCCAGTTGCTCACGTAGATCTGACAGGCGCATCTGCTCCATGGCCAGTCGCATGCGCGTGTCGTCTCGCTCGGCGAGCGCCTCGGTGGTTTTCGCCGCCGCGCGATCCTGTGCCTCGGCGATTTTCTCGGCGGCGCGTTCCTCGGCCTTGGCCAGCCGGCGTACCGTCCGCTTCTCCAGTTCGGCCGCCTGGTTTTCCGCCCGTTCCACCCGCGTCCGTGCCTCGGCTGCTTCGGCCAGAGCCTGGGCACGTGCCGTCGCCGCGGCGTCGGCACGTGCCAGCGCTCGGTCCCGCTCGGTCTCCGCGGCCTCGGCCCGCGCCGAGGCCGCGGCGACGGCACGTTCGGCGACGCCCCTGGCGTCCTGGGCGATCCTGCTCTCCTCCAGTGCCCGTTCTCGCTCCGCGTGCGCCTGCTCGGCAAGCTGTCGATCCTGTACGGCCTGCGCTCCGGCCCGGCGGGCCTCGTTCTCGGCGGCCTCCACCCGCTCGGCCATCTCCCGTAGCGCCGCGTCCCTGGCCGCCTCGGCCCGCTGTGCCCTGCGGGTGGCCTCCTGTTCTGCCTGCCTGGCCCGGCGTTCGGTGCTGGCCGCCTCGTGCAGGGCGGCCAGTGCCTGCTCCCTGGCGGTCTCGGCGTCGGCCAGCGCGATGTCACGTTCGGCATTGGCCTCCTCCACCTGAAGCGTCATCGCATCCCGCTCGCGCCGGGCGTGCTCGGAGGCCTCGCGTGCCAGCCGTACCTGTTCGAAGGCCTGCTCCCGCTCGGTGCGCGCGATCGCCACCCGGGTGTGCGCCTCGGCCTGTACCGCGCTCACCTTGGCCTCCACTCCCGCGGGGCTCAGCTCTTCGGACAGCACCTGCGCCAGCGGCGCTATCGCCGCGATCATTCCCTTCTCCATGCGCTCGTAGAACTCTTCGGCTCTGGCCAGCGCTCCCTCGAGCCCCGGCGTCGCCCGCCGCATCTCGCGTTCGCGCTTGGCCACCGCCTGGCAGTCCCCCTGGGCGCAGTACGCCCTTGGCCGCCCCCGCCCGGGCTTCTGTTCGATCGGTGTCCCGCAGTGTTTACACGGCGTCACCGCGCCCGACTCTCGCATGCTCTCAGCGTAGCATCTTTGATTTTCCAGAAATTCAAAATCAATAAATGAGATCCGTTGCGTCTCCTCCACGTGAAGGTAACTACCGGGAATGTAAATTCCCGCAAGTTAAGGTTGGATGTCATCTCTTCGCGGGGTGTGCTGCAAACTGCCATGAAGTTGTCCTGGCGTAATGCCAGTTGATGTCAGTGGATTTGCCACTTCGTGTCAGCAAGATCACTAAGCCTCGCCTGATCCGCCCGGCGAAGATCCCGGGACGCAGGTAGTTTTCCCAGCTAGAACCCTGTTCTCCGGCAAGCCCATCGCTTTGACGTGAGCCTGCAGCTGTGTGCACACCGCGTTCTCCCCTCCATGAGCAGCGTCCCATGCGGCCTGCTGAGGGGGCTTTGGTGTGCTCCGGCGCTGCTTTTCGGCCACGCCCGACTGACGAGTCGTGTCACCTTGCCACGTACCGACAGCCCTCATCAGCAGCCTGACCTGTGGTTTTGCCATGGGATGTCAGTGCTGTTGTCATCGAGATGTCAGTAGCACGCCTTCGGTGGTTTCCTCTCGTGTCGGGGACGGATCAAAGATCGACTTTGCGTATGGCGCTGTCGCGCCAGTAGCCGACCGTGTTGGCGACAACGGTCCCTCTCCACGATCGTCTGCTCTGGGTTCAGCGCTCAGTCTCTTCGCCCGGCCGGTTCGATGCCTGCACCCTGAACGGGGGCGGGAGATGGCGTTGAGAGAGGCGTTTTCCGGCGTCGCTGACCGCTGCGGCGCATGGGCATGCGCGTCTCAGGGGCGCTCAGGGAAGTCCTCACGAGGCGCGGTGCCGCCCGAGCCCTCAGTCGACGCGGTCTCCGGGACTGGTTGAAGGGCGAGGAGACGGCTGATTGTCTGCTGGGCGACCTCTTCGCGCTGCTCGGCGGCCTGGGCACGGTGTTCGGCTCGCTCCAGCGCCTGCTGCAAGGCCTCCAGGCGGGCGTCGGCCACTGCGGTCGCGGTTCGTGCCTCATCGCGGTGAACTCGGGTTTGCCGCAGATCCTCGCGTTCGGTGGCGAGCTTCTCCTTCAGCCGGGTGATGTGCGCGGTGAGTTCCTCGCGAACTCGGCCGGTCTCGGCGCGGGCCACCTCAGCGTCCTGGTGTGCCTTCTGCCGGTCGGTCTCGGCACGCTCGGTATGGCTACCTGCGGCTTTCAGGTCGATGCGGGCCTGATCGAGATCGACGGTGCGGTCGGCCAGCGTGGTTTGCAGGGTGGCGATCTGCCGGTCGTGGTCGTCGGCCGCGGCCTTGGCCTGGCGGCGTTCGGCGTCCAGGACGCCTTGCAGGGCGTCGCGTTCGGAGGTGATGCGCCGGGTGGCGCGCTCAGCGGCCGCAGCGCGTTCGACGGCTGCGGTGGCGGCCTGCTGGGCGCGGGCACGTTCGGATTCGTGCTCGCCGGCCGCACGCCAGGCCGCGCGTTCGGAGTCCTCGGCGCGTTGCTGTGCCGCGACGGCCTGCTGGATGGCCTTCTCACCTGCGGTGATCGCGGCCTGGGCCTTGTGCTGGGCGTCGGTGGTGCGCTGTTCGGCGGCCGCGGCGGCGGCGCGGGCCTCTTCGGCGGCCTGTTCGGCGGCGTCGATCTGGGTGAGCGCACCGGCGGTCGCGGCGCTCAGCGCCTCGGTGAAGGCGGTCAGCTGGGCGCTCCACTGCTCGCCCGCGCTGAGCAGGTCGCCGCTCAGCGCACCGGTCCGGCGTAGCGCCTCGGCGACCACCGGGGTGTGGGTGGCGGTGCGGGCGCGGTGCGCGGCGGCGCGGCAGGCGTCCCCGCAGTACAGGGCCGGGCGGCCACTGCGGCGGCCGGTGGGTTCGAGCCGGTTGACGCATCCCGAGCGGGCGCACATCCGCCCCGTATCGGGATCATCGGGGCCCTTCTCAAGGGCCGCAAAGGGCGCGAACGCGCGGGAAGGATCTTCGCTCACTGGCAAAGAATATCATCGTACCGTTCGCGAACGATCATGTTTCCGTGCGTCACGAAACGAAACTTTGAAGATCAGCGCATCTCGAGCAGGCTTGCGATAACTTTGCTTATCGCAAGCCTTAAACGTCAAAATAGAACCGATGATCCTATGAATCAGTAAGGGATGGCCGCATGAACCTGGTGGGATCCGTCACTTCGCCGACACGGGGTTTCGTCACTTGGTGTCAGCGAAATCGTCACCTCGTGTCAGTAACGTGAAGCTCTCTCACTTCCTTGCCGCTTTTGCCTAGATTCCGCCACAACTTCTAGACCCCTTCGCCCTCCTCTCTCGGCGGACGTTCAACAGCTCGGCGCTTGCCCCTGTTCGGCACATGCGCTCCTGGACGAACTCAGCAGTACTTCCCCGGCCGACATCCGGTGGTGTTTCCGCGATGTTCGGGTGGTGTCGCAGTCCCCTGAACTGCGGTTTCGTCACTTCCTGTCAGTAAGAACCGTCACTGGGATGTCAGTGGCGGCCATGCGCTGATCGACAGGCCTAGCCCGGCCTCCTGATGCTCACCGGTGAACGCTCCCGGGCATCGTGCGGTGTGATCCTCGTGGGTCCCGGCACCCGAATACGGCCCCTCGGCTCTCCTGCCCCGGCCGTCGATGCCGTGTTTGATGGGCAGATCGATGCATTCTGACCTGCGGAAATATCGGCCGGATACGGCTTCACCGCTCCTGTTCGGGCTCTGCGGCGCCGGGTGCGGGGTGCGCCCGCAGTCGTGTGATCTCGGCTCGCAGCTCCCCCACCTCGGCGTACAGGGCGTCGTAGCGGGCCTTGAGATCCTCTCGCTGGCCGCGCAGCTCGGCGAGCAGCTCCTGGGCGGCCTCGTGCAGCGTCTGAAGACGGACCAGTTCGGTGGCGCGGGTCTCGGCCTGCTGCCGGGCGCTCTCCAGGTCAGCGCGCAGGCGCTGGGTCTGCTCGTCGTGACGCTGGCGCACTTTCTCCAGGTCGGCATGGGTGGCCAGGGTCTCCTCGCGCGCTGTAGCGGCCTCAGCGGCGGCGGCGGCCAGTTGCAGCGTCAGGGCCGCGGCCCGGTCGCTGTGCTCGCTCAGCTGGGTGCGTAGCTGGGCGTTGGTGTGCTGACTGTCCTGTAGCCGGCGGCCGCGTTCGGCGAGTTCGTCCTCCAGTGCCGTGCGGGCGGCCTGCAGCTCGCGGTTTTCGGTGCGCAACGCGCGCAGCTGGTTGGCCTGGTCGGCGGTCACGCTTTCGGCGAGCTCGACGGCCTTCTTGGCGTCGCCGAGCTTTTCACCGAGTTCGAGCACTTGGGCGCGGGTCTTTTCCCCGATGCGTTCCAGGTCGGCGCGGGCGGTGTGCTCGCGCTCTTCGGCCAGTCGCTGGGCCTGCTCGGCTTCGCGCATCCGCCGCTCGGCAGCGATGCGGGCGCGATCGGCGACTACGGCCTGCTCGCGGGCGATCGCGGCGTCCGCACGGTCCTCGGCGGCTTCGGCTTCGGCGGCACTGATCCGGGCCAGCGCGCCGGTTTCGGCCAGGTCGACCTTCTCGGCGAAGCGGTCGAGGAGCGTGCGCAGTGCCTCCTGCAGCGGGCGCGCTTCGGCCAGGACCGCGCCGGACTCGGTCACCGCGGTGGTCACCGCGGTGAGCTGCTCTTTGCGGCGCGCGCGGGAGGCGGCGGTTTTGCAGGCGTCGCTGCAGTACTGGCGAGGCCGGCGGCCGGTGGAGCGTGGCAGCGGCTGGCCGTCCCAGGCGCATCGGCCGTGCGGGGCTCCGGCGTCGGCGGGCGGGTCGGCCGGGTGACCTCGTTGCGGGCGGAGGTCGAAATCGGTGTTATTCGGGTCGCCCTCGGATTGGGTCGGCGCGTTGTCGGTCACTCAAGCACTCTACCAAAACGTGTCTGCATGACACGACTAAAAATCGCAACGTCACGTTACGACAATGAGCACGTTGAAGGACATGGCGACAATCAACATTATCGACATGCGACCTGTCTATGTATCCTCGGGCGCGGCGAGGGGATGATGAAGGGGCGTGGAGATCTGCAGCTAGATGTCACTAGAAATCTGCATGAGGTGTCAGTACGCAGGTCGGAGGCACTTTTCGTCTGCTGGCGTTCACCTGCGGTGATCTTCTCTGAGGCCGCGTCACGTTGGTGGAGGCGCTACGGGCTACAAGGTTGGCGTTGCGCAGGATGTGTGGTCGCGCTGGCGGCCGTCGGCTTAGTACAGGAACCCTGACCCAGGCGCGGCTTGGCTCAGCGGGCCTGGGCATGCGCTGTTACGTCAGCACAGAGCTTCTAAAGGTAGGTGCAGGCAGGTCGGGCGGCACTGACCACGTGACGTTTTCGGGACGGCATAACGAGGAGAAAGATGCTCTGACCTGGAGGTTCGTCATCTGCCGTCAGTGGAGATCGTCATCAGGATGTCAAGTGACGCCTCTGCCAACGACGGGCGGTCCATCGGCTCGGTTGTCCGTCTTTTCACCTGTTCAGGCTCGATACCCAACCTCCTGGGGCCGAGGTGGGGCGCGGTGTCCGGAGAGGCGTTCCCCTGTGTCGTCGGCCGCCGCGGCGGAAGGGCGTGAGCGTCTCAGGGACGCTCAGAGAAGTCTCCGCGATGCGCAGGGGTTGGCTTCGCTCCAGCTCTCGCGTTCGGCGCCGAGGTCCTCTCTCCAACTGGCGGCAACGGGTAACACGCGAACCGGCACAGACGAGGATTGGGTGTGCCGAGCCCGACATCCCATCCCGCTGTCCGCTCGCGCAGCCGCCACGCGAGCTCGACGACGAGCTCGGTCTTCCCCGCACCACCCGCGCCGAGGATGACCAGGCGTCGCCGGGGAAGCGACTCGAAGACATCGGCGATGCGGGTGAGTTCACCGTCGTCACGGACGTTCTCCCACCAGTCGAAGTGCGGATCTTTCTCGACCGATGAGATCTCGGCCCTGATCGTGGCGTTCAAGACAGCGGAGAGCTGTCGACGACGGGCGCCGCGAAGCTCGAAGACGACTTTTCCGTCGGCGCCTGTAACTCCCCGAATACGCTCCCCGCCTCCGTGCTGGATTGCAGGTGCTGGTTGCCGCCGAAGCCATGTCACTGTCGAAAGGCCGGCCGGAGCCAGGCTGTCAGCCCAAGCCCGCTCGTCGTGAAGCCGTGCCGCAAGTCGATACCGCGCTTCAGTGCGCCATCGACGACTTCTCCGCCTCCGATGAACTTCAGGGACTGCTCGAAGCTCGCGCCCGACGACGTCTCGGCCTTCACGGTCAGGGTGTGCTCGCAGAGGGCCAGCTTGTACAGCTCGCGCGCCGCGTCGAAGCAAGCGATGACGTCGTTCCAGTTGATCAGCGACCACAGCTTTTCGACGTAGTCGGGGCGCACGTTGCGGTACTGCAGGTAGTAGGCGTGCTCCCAGGCGTCGAAGACCAGCAGCGGGGTGGTGTTCATGCCGACGTTGCCGTGGTGGTCGTAGACCTGCTCGACGACCAGCCTCCGCCCGAACGGCTCCCAGGCCAGCACGCCCCAGCTGGACCCCTGCACGGTCGCGGTAGGGGTGGAGCTGCTTTTGGAAGGCTTCGAAGGAGCCGAGGGGCACCAACGAGGACCTGGACGCCGCTAAGGCATGCGGTGTCGCCTCCCCCGCGCGCCATGACGTCAAGCAAGCCGGCACGCACGCGCCACTGCTCGTCCGGCCCGACGCCACCGTCTCCCGCTTCGCCCGGCTCCTGGAAGTCAGCCTGACCACAGTCTGACAAGTACGTCCCTGGATTGAATCCCGAGAGTAACCTCAGATCGAGGCCGACGTTCCGGTATCTCGCCCTGGAGCTCACGCCCGGCTGATGTCTTCACCTCGCGGGGTCATGGCCTGAAGCGGCGAATCAGCTTGGCGATCGGACCGGGGTTGTTTTTACCGAGGTGCTCCTGCAGGTCTCTGCGGTCGCGCGTTCGGTTGTCGGCGATCTCGTCGGCGGTGTAGCGGCGGCTCCATCGCACTACGCCCTCCTTGATCCAGTAGTGGGAGCGGCAGGGCAGCCCCCAGTTGCCGATCGAGGGACGCAGGGAGGCGTTCTGACCGTCGTAGGTGAGTGCCCACTGTGCTGGAGACAGCGGAGTGACGATCTCCTGCCCGCAGCCACAGGCGCACAGGTGCCCGCAGGTCGCATAGGGGATCGAGACGTAGAGCACCCCGCGCATCATCTCCGGCGGGAAGCTCTCGATGAACTCTGGACGCAGGAAAGCAACTGCGGTCACGGGAGGTCCTCGTTGACGATCTCGTTAGTGATCAGCGAGTAGGTTGTGAAGGCCTCGTCGGTTACGTCGGCGTAGACGCCGATGTGGCGTTTCCATCGGCCGACTGCGAGAAGCGCGTTGAGCGCATTCAAGTCGGCGGTCTGGATGTTACGACTGTAATCGTCGCGTTCGGGAGCCGGGGCCGGGATCCTGCAGCGGGCAGAGGCGCGACGTCCCGGCAGGCTGGTGGAGACCCGTAGCAGGCCCGTGAGCTTGCCGTCGATCTCCTCGATGCCCATACCGACGTCGATGAAAGGCACGTCGTGGGTTTCCAGCCAGTCCATGATCGGCGGTTTGCTCAGCGCGTCATCGGACGCCAGGAACGCGAAGGTCGTCCCGGACAGGACCTCAAGGTTGTCTTCGTCGAGGTAGTGCTCGTAGGCGGTGACGTTACGGTGCATCCGGGAGTAAGCCGACGCGAAGTAGGCAGCCTTGTTCGGGCGTTCGCGGAGCGTCTCTAGCGACGCCGCGCCTGGTGCCCGGAAGGCGTTGTGGTTGTCGAAGTGGTCTCCGTCAATGAGCAGGATCGACTCGACCTCGGTCTTGGCGACCTGGTCCAAGATGTAGCCGCCGGTGCCTCCGAGTCCGATGATCGCGACGTGGTGGCCGCGGAAGCGGCGGTTAACCGTTGCGAGCCCGGCCCGTGAGGTGGCGGTGTCGCGGTAGACGAACGGCGAGTCGTCCTCGACTTCTTGCCAGGCCGCGCCCGGCGTGGCCGTGACCGTTCGGTCGAGTGCCTGCGCCTGGTCGACGATCATCCGGGTGTAGGTGGTGACCTTCGTGTGTTGGTCAGGGTAGCCGGACGGCTCTGGCTTGGAGGACAGCATGAAGTCCGCCTGGATGCCGTCGGCGATCATCCGGACCTCGGGGTTGACCATCGGCAGCCGACGGCCGTGCTCGTCGCATGGAGCCGATCCCCCGAACCAGATGCGGTGGTCGGTGTCGCTGACGACTCGGTCTCCGCTGACGGTGACCGGGTAGGCCAGGAATCCGTACTGTACGGTCCTGGCCTCGGTGACGTAGGGGATGTGCCGGACGAGCAGGTGCCCCGCCTGCACCACGACGTCGTAGCCGTCGTCGAGCAGGCGGGACAGGTCCGGGTCACGAACGAGAGGTGCGGACGACATCGAAGACCATTCCGTTCTTGACGTTCACGCTGTGGCCGGCGGTCAGGCTGCCGGCTCCGTGCCCGTCGCGACCGCGGCTGTATCGGACGGTGAAGGTGTCCTGGTCGGTCGGCGGCTGGCCCGGGTAGGCGAGCTCGACGACCTGCTCGAAGGTGATGGCCTTTGCCCTCCAGGGGTGCGAACGGGTGTTGACAATGATGGTGACGGGCGGGTGCCCGCGGTCGTCCTGAGACATTGGTATCTCCTGTGGCGCATAGCGAGACAGGCCACATCTGCGCTAGGTGTAGACCAGTGCTCGAAGTTTCGAGCAGTGATACTGTAGCAGGGGTGAGCGACATGTGGAGCGTTGGAAGAAGTCAGGGGCACCGGGGATGAGTGAGAGCCCTGGGGTGGACGTCAAGGCGTTGCACGCGGCCCTGGATGCCGCGCGCGCGAAGGAAGGCCTGTCGTGGCGGCAGTTGGCCAAGGAGGTCGGCGTGTCGGCGTCGACGATCTCTCGCATGGCCAACGGATTGAAACCGGACGTCACGGCATTCGCGGCGATGACGACCTGGTTACGGATGCCGGCCGAGTCCTTCTACGTGGATCCGATGCGGTCAGATGAGGAGCCGGAACTCGTGGCATCTCTCGTCCCGTTGCTGCGGGCGCGTCGTGACCTCACGGAGAACGATGTGGCGTACCTCGAAGAGGTCATTGCCGCCGCAGCCCGGCGGTTCCGGGCCGAACGAGAAGGCCAGGAGGGCTGAATGCCCCGTGGTGGGTGGACGCAGTCGCGGATGCGCGAGGTCGTGATCGAGGAGCGGGAAGAGCTCGGGCTGAGCCCAGCTGATCCCCTCGACCCGTACGTGCTGGCCGACGCCCATGGGATCGATGTCTACGGGCTCGAAGATCTGCTCGCCCACGGTGTGAGCCCGGAAGCCTTCTGCCACTTCACCATGGGTAACTCGGCTGTATGGTCGGCGGCCTTACTCCCGCTGGGCACGGCGCGCGTCATTGTGGAGAACGAGTCCCACTCCCGTGTCCGGCGCCGGTCGAACATCGCGCATGAGCTCGGTCATTTCCTACTTGAGCACCCTTTTGACAACGTGATCCTCGGTGAAGACCACAAGCGGCAGTTCGATGCGAAGCAGGAGAAGGAGGCCACTTTCATGGCGGGTGAGCTGTTGATCCCGTTCGCCGCAGCCGAACGCATGGCCTTCGATGGCTGGGACAACACACGGGTTGCGGCTGCCTATGGGGTGAGCACGCAGTTCGCGCAGATGCAGATGAAAGGCCAGCGAGTGCGGGCGCAACGAGCCGCGCACAAGTACGGCTTCGGCAAGCCGTTGACTGGTTCGTCGAACTGAATATGGCCTGCTGGGCACTGCGGGTTGATCGACAGGTAGGGGCGGTTTGGCACTCCCACCCTACTCTGTCCGTGTTGCGGAGAGTTCGGCTGTAGGCACGCATGAACCAGCATGCCTCTGACCTGCAGGGACTCGGGGCTGATGCATCGGAACGGAAAGGCACACTTTTGCGTCCCGATGCATCAGCCCCGGCCTGCCCGTCCGCGCCGGTTCTGTAAGGGCTGTGTCGACAGGTGGATGGCCACCATGACGGGCCTCTGCGCGAACGACACCTCGCCCGGCACTCCGCCGCTGGCGGATCCTGGTGGTCGCCGGCCTGACGCTCACCAGCGGATCGCTCGCAGCCGAACCAACGGATCACCGTCCGCCGACGGGCAGATGATGTCATAGCCCATCGACACCTCGAGTGCGTCGTGCTCGTTTTCCTGCTCGCCCACCCGGTCGATTGCGACAGCTCGTCGTGTCGCACCGGGTGCCTAAGGTTGGGCGTAGTGATCAATCGATTTTGACGGTGCGCGTCGCCGGCAGACAGTGGGAAGTGGGGCTGGTCGATAATTACGTGATCGCTGGCCGCTGGTCTCCTACATTCGAGGATGGCCGGACCGGGAGTCTCTATCCAACCGAGGACAACACGATCCAGCTGACCCTGGCCATCGACCCCGAGGCGAGACAGCGCGTTGACATTGGCTGCGTCTAGTTCGCGCTCATCGAACCTGAATGATCAGATGGCAGATGCGATCGTGTAGCCGACCACGATGGGTTTCGCCAAGAAGGCCTCGGCCAACTCCGACCGATCAGCTCTCAATGTTCACAGCCTCTGTGTCACCTGCTGCCGATCGCGACGCGTCCGCGAAGAGGTTGCTGTGACGGCCATTGGCAACCGCTAACGTTTCACCTGTTGCGGGCGCTGGCCACGTCTGGTGTGGCCAGCGTTTTCCGCCCTTTCATCCAGTCCTGCTGCTGGCTCCGTCGTATCGTCAGAAAGCACCTTATGAGCCTCCATGACGTCTCCTCTCGTCCTGTTGACGACGAATCCACCCTGCCACTGGCCCCTCCGACGGTGTCGAGCGCGCTTGCGCCGCTGGCGATCTCCGGTGTCATCGTGCTGGACCGGCCCCGCGACCTCGACGCCGATGCGGAGGAAGCCGCCGAAGCGCAGCTGTACGCACTGCTGGGACAGCACACCTCCCCCCTCGCGCTGCCGGCCAAGGGCAGCCCGCCGCCCGCCGGTAACGCCTATGAACTGGCCGCGCTGCTGCGTACCGTACAAGCACCCGAGCAGGCCCTGGCGGCCACTGCGGGCTGGCTGTCATCGGAACGGCGCTCCTCACCGGCCACCCAACGTAACTACATTCGCGACGTCTCCTGGTGGTTGTGGTGGATCCAGGCCCGTGGCCTGCACATCGGCGACGTCCCCTCCATGGAGACCGACCTGTACGCCGCGGCCATGCGCGCCGCCGGACTGTCGGCCAACACCCGCCGGGCCCGCATCTCCGCCGCGAAATCCTGGTACACCTACCTACGCCGCGCCGACCTGGCGACCGCCAACCCGTTCGACGGGATGGAACCTCCCCGGCGCAGCGCCTCCACCACCCGGTTCATCAGCGGCGAACAGCTGGACGACATGCTCGTGCACGCCGTACTCCACGAGAGCACCCGCGTCCAAGCGATCTTGGCCGTGCTGATCGGTACCGCCTGTCGCATCAGCTCCCTGCTCAACGTCGAGGTCGGCCACCTCACCTACCAGGGACGCCTCAGGGTCGTGAACCTGCCGGTCAAGGGCAGCCGCACACACCCGGTCGACGTGCGCCCTTTCATCGGTGAAATCCTTGATGGTTACCTGGCCGAGCGCGGAAGCTCACCCGGCCCTCTCTTCCGATCACGCAACGGACGACCACTGCAGCGCACCTATATTCGCGAACTCATCCAGCGCATCGCCAAGGCCATCGGAGTCGCCGACCACAGCAAACTCTCCATCCACGGCATCCGCCACAGCGTGGCCACCGCCCTGCTGGAGGCGGGCGAAGAGCTGTCGGCGGTACAAGCCCTGCTCGGCCACGCCTCTCCCGACACCACACAAATCTACGCTCACCCCAAGTCGCTCAACCTCTCCCCAACCCAGCGCATCGATCAACGCCTGGCCACTGCCGTCGAACGCCGCACCCGGCACTTCGTGCGGCCAAGCCCGCACAGCACGGCTCCGGCATTCCCTTCGTCACCCCAGACGCCTTCACCCGCATAATCGGAGGCGTTCCTGGATCACCTGGACATGGCTGGCTGCGGATCTCACCCTGCCGCGGCTACGCCAGCATTGGGACGTCGCCGACGGCGAGGGTCAGGCGCTCGCCGAGTGGCGACACTCCCCGAGGTCGCCGGGCGGCGGCTGCCTCATCGGGTCCAGCTAGCGCCACCGTGACTCACTCCTCGCAGGAGCGGGTCGCCTTCTCCAGGGCGATCTGACACGGAGACGTCGGCGGCGTTCTCCTGGAAGGCATACGGATCGCCAGGAGCTACTCCCCGTGACACTGTCACCCGAGTGCCTGACATGCCCGAGGCGGTCAACTGGTGAGCTGGGTGGCGAGGAGCCGCGTGTAGGCGCCATGGGTGACAAGGAGTTCGGCGTGCGTGCCGACTTCGGAGACCTGACCATCGTCCAAGACGATGATGCGGTCGGCGGTGCGGATGGTGGACAGGCGGTGGGCGATGACCAGGGTGGTGCGATCGCGGCGGGCGGCGGTCATGGCGGCGGCGACCTCCTGCTCGCTTTCGGCGTCGAGGTTGGAGACGGCCTCGTCCATGATCAGGATGGGGGCGTCCTTGAGCAGGGCGCGGGCGATGGCGATGCGCTGGCGCTGGCCGCCGGACAGGCGGGCGCCGAGTTCGCCGGGCAGGGTGTCGTAGCCGTCGGGCAGGCCGGTGATGAAATCGTGGGCGTGGGCGGCGCGGGCGGCGGCCTCCACCTCTTCGTCGGTGGCCTCGGGGCGGCCGAGGCGGATGTTGTCGCGTAGCGGGATGTTGAACAGGTAGACGTCCTGGGGGACGAGGGTGATCAGGCGGCGCAGGTCTTCCTGGGGGAAGTCGCGGATGTCGTGGCCGCCGACGGTGATCTGGCCGGCGGTGACGTCCCACATGCGCATCAGGAGGCTGGCGCAGGTGGATTTGCCCGCTCCGGAGTGGCCGACCAGGGCGACGGTCTCGCCGGGGGCGATGTCGAAGGTGCCGCCGGCGAGCGCTTCGGGCAGGTCGGGGGCATAGCGGAAACAGACCCCCTCGAAGCGGACGTGCGGATCGATGGGGCCCGAAGGCGGGGCGGTGACGCGGTCGGTGACCGGGGCGGGGGTGTTCAGGATGGTCATGATGCGGTCCCCCGCAGCGACGACGAGGTTGAGGTCGCGGGCCACGTCGGTGACGGCGATGACCGGGGCGAAGGTGGTGGCGGCCAGGACGACGGCGACGGGGAACAACGCCGGTTGCAGGCTGCCCGCCGAGGTCAGCAGGGCAGCGGTGACGAGCACGGCGAGCATGCCGAGCGTGGTGGCGGCGTTGGTGGCGGCGTGTTCGAGGCCGGAGCGGCGGCCGTGGGCGAGTTTGGCCTCCAGGAGCCGCTGGTTCTGTTCGCCGAGGCGGTCGAGCTGGCGGGCTCCGGCGCCGGAGGTGAGCAGTTCCCGCAGACCCTGAAGGGTGTCGACGGCTTCGGCGTTGAACTCCCCGAGTTCGGCGCGCAGCCTCACGCCTTGGGCGGCGGCCCGTTTGCGCAGCCAGGCGGGCAGGAGGGCGAGCAGGATCAGGGCCGGGGCGAGGGCTGCGGCGAGGGCGGGGTGGAAGACGGCCAGGGCGCTCAGCGCGGCGACCGGGACGGTGACGGCACTGATCAGCGGGCTGAGGGTGTGGGCGAACCAAAGCTCCAGTTGCTCGACGTCGGAGATGGCGGTGGCGCCGAGGTCGCCGGAGCGGCGTTGGAGGAGGTAGCCGGGGGCGAGGCGTTCGAAGGCGGCGTAGACGCGGCCGCGGACGTCGGCCAGCACGCGGAAGGCGGCCACATGCGCGAGGTAGGACTCCAGCCACGGGGTGAGGGCCAGGAAGGGCAGCAGGAGGCCGAGAGCGATCAGGCCGCCGCGCAGGTCGTCGGGTGTGGCTCCGGTGATGGCGCGGCTGACGACCCACGCGCCGACGCCGGCGGAGGCCAGGACGACCAGATGGTGGGCGATACCGCTGACGATCGCGGTCAGCAGCAGGGGCCGGTGCGGGCCGAGCAGGGCCAACAGGGGCCGGAACCGGGACCTGCCGGGACGGTCGAGCGCGACGGCGGTGGCGGCGGTCATCGGGTGGCTCCGTTCTGCGCGGCGACCAGGCGGGCGTAGGCGCCCTGAGCGGCCAGGAGTTCGCCAGGTGGCCCGGCCTCTTGGATGCGGCCGTCGGCCATGACGATGACGCGGTCGGCGGCTTGGACGGTGGACAGCCGGTGGGCGATCATCAGGGTGGTCCGGCCGCCGGACAGGGTGTCCAGCGCGTGCTGGATGGCGGCCTCGTTGGCGGCGTCCACGGCGGAGGTGGCCTCGTCGAGGACGAGGATGGGGGCGTCCTTGAGCAGGGCGCGGGCGATGGCGATGCGCTGGCGTTCGCCGCCGGACAGCTTCAGGCCGCGCTCTCCCACGACGGTGTCGTAGCCGTCGGGCAGGGCGGCGATGAAGTCGTGTGCCTGGGCGGCGCGGGCGGCGGCTTCGAGCTGGCCGGCGGTGGCCTCGGGGCGGGCGAGGGCGAGGTTGCGGCGGACGGTGCCGTGGAAGAGGTAGGTGTCCTGGGACACCACGGCGACCAGGGCGCGCAGCCGGTCAAGGGGCAGGTCGCGGACGTCGACGCCGTTGACGCTCACGCGCCCCGCGTCGGGGTCGAAGAAACGCAGCAGCAGGGAGGCGACGGTGGTCTTGCCCGCGCCCGAGCGGCCGACGAGGGCGACGCGTTCACCTGGTGCGATGTCGAGGGTGAAACGGTCGAGGGCGGGGCGCTCCCGGCCGGGGTAGCCGAACAGGACGTTGTCGAAGGTCAGCGAGGGTGGTCCGGTCAGGCCGGGCGGGGTGGTGCCCTGGGCGGGTTCGGGGGTGTCGAGGATCTCGAAGACGGCCTTGAGCGAGGGGACGGCGTTGTAGCTGGAGTGGTAGGCCGCCTCCAGTTCCTTCAGGGGCCGGAAACTCTCGGCGGTGAGCAGCAGGATGAGCAGCAGTTCGGTGACGGTCAGCTCGCCGGCGGCCAGCCGCAGCGCGCCGGTGCCGAGCGCCACGGCGGTGCCCAAGCCGGTGATGAACGCCACGCCGCCGACGTAGCCGATGACGATGGCCATGAGCCGGATCGAGTCGCGGCAGAACCGCTCGGCCAGGCGGGCCAGTTCGGCACCGCGGCGGCCACTGGCGTTGAACGCCTTGAGCGTGGCCATGCCCTGCAGCGCGTCCAGGTTCTCGGCGTACAGGCCCTTGTAGCCGCGAAACCAGGCCGCGTTGCGGTTTCGCAGCACGCGGTCCGAGGCCAGCGGCAGCACCGGCATGAGCAGCGCGCAGGCCAAGACGACGGTGCCGACCAGCGGGTCCAGGGTGAACAGGTAGGCGGTCACTGCGACCGCGCCGAGGACGGCGGCGATCACCTGGGGCAGGAATCTGCCAATGTAGGCGTCGGTGGTCTCGATGCTGTCCACCAGAGTGGTCTGCGCGGAGCCGGTGCGTCCGCGCTGGGCGTGGGCGGGACCGAGCCGCAGCAGCTTGGCGGTCAGGCGGCGGCGCAGCTCGGCCTTGACGGCGCCCGAGACCCGCAGCGCGACAGGCTCGCGCACGGCCAGTGCGGCGCTGCGGACGAGTTGCAGGGCGACGACCGCGGCGACGAGCCAGACGATCGAGCCCGCGCTGTGCCCGGCGAAGATGCGGGCCAAGGCCTGGGCGACGAGCACGCCCTGGCCGACGTAGGTGGCCGTGATGGACAGCAACACCACTACGAGCCCTGCCAGGCGCCACCGGATGGACGGGGACAGGGCCAGCAGTCGGGGGATCATCGCTCCTCCTTGAGCCGCTCGAAGACGAGCTGGGTGCGATGTATGGCGCGCACGCCGTACACCTGGCAGATCAGGTCTGGGGTGAGGACCTGGCCGGGCGGTCCACCGGCCACGATGCGGCCGGCGTTCATCACATAAAGGCGGTCGCAGAAAGCGGCGGCCTGGTTGAGGTCGTGCAGCACGGCCAGGGTGGTGATGCCCAGCTCGCGCACCAGATGCAAGATCTCCAGCTGGTGGCGGATGTCGAGGTGGGAGGTGGGCTCGTCCAGCAGGAGCAGGCGGGTCTGCTGGGCCAGGGCGCGGGCGAGAAGGACGCGTTGTTTCTCGCCGCCGGACAGGGTGGCGAAGATCCGTTCGGCGGCGCCGGCCAGGCCGACGCGCTCCAGCGCCCGCGCGCACAACTCCTCATCGGCGGCGGCGCCGGCCCTGTACGGGGTGCGGCCCATGAAGACGATCTCGGTCACCGTGAAGTCGAGGTCGGCCGGGCTCTCCTGGGCGACCACGGCGGTGCGCTGGGCGGCCTGGCGGGCCGGCAGCCGGTGCACGTCGTCACCGTCGACGGTGATGAGCCCGGCGGCGGGGCGCAGCGCCCGGTAGATCGAACGCAGCAGGGTGGACTTGCCGCAGCCGTTCGGCCCGACCAGGCCGACGAACTCGCCGTCGTCCACCAGCAGGTCGGCCTCGTGCACGATCGGGTGGCCGTCGGGAGCGACGGACACGCCACGCAGGTCGAGCTTCACCTGATGCTCACCGCCCGGTCCACCGAGCGGCGGCGCAGCAGCCACAGGAAGAACGGTACGCCGAACAGGGCGGTGACGATGCTGAGCGCCAGTTCCTGAGGCGCGTTGACGGTGCGTGCGGAGATGTCCACGAGCTGCAGGAACACGGCGCCGAGCAGGGCGGTGACGGGCAGCACGCGGCGGTGGTCGGCGCCCACCAGCAGCCGGGCGGCGTGCGGCACGATCAGGCCGACGAACGCGATCGCGCCGCTGGTGGCCACCATCACGCCGACCAGCAGCGAGGTCAGCACGAACAAGGTCAGGCGGAAGCGGTGCACGTGCACGCCGAGCGAGATGGCCGTCTCCTCTCCGGCGGCGATCGCGTTCAGCGGGCGGTGCTGCAGCAGCAGGTACGTCACCCCGGCGGCCAGGACGACGGCCGGCAGCGGCAGCATGTGCCAGCGGGCGCCGCCGAGGCTGCCCATCAGCCAGAACAGCACCTGCTGGGCGGCCCGGCCGCTTTGGGCCAGTTGCAGGACGAAGCTGTAGGCGGCCTGGAACAGGTACGCCAGCGCCACCCCGGCCAGCACGAGCCGGGAGGAGGTGAGGCGGCCGGACCGCTGCGCCAGCGCGTACACCAGGGCGAGCGCGAGCAGGGATCCGGCGAAGGCGGCGGCCGACAGTGACAGCCCGCCCAGCGCCGAGGCGCCCAGGATCAGCACGAGTACCGCGCCGAACGAGGCGCCGGAGGAGACGCCGAGCAGGAACGGGTCGGCCAGCGGGTTGCGTACCAGGGCCTGCAGCACCGCCCCGACCACCGCCAGCCCGGCCCCGACCAGGAGCGCCAGCAGCGCGCGTGGCAGCCGGAACTCCCACACGATCTGCTCCTGCACCGGGGTCCAGGTGCGCGGCATGCCATCGGTCAGGGCGGCGGGGAGGAGGCGGTCGGCGACGATGCCCCAGGCTTGGGGCAGGGCGACGTGCACCGCGCCGATGCTCACCGCCAGCCAGGTCGAGGCGACGACGGCGACGACGAGCGCGGCGATGAGCAGGAGGAACCTGCTCGCGCGGCGGTTCTTTGGCACGAGCCCGGTCTGTGCCGGGCTCTGCCGGGTCGTGCTGGTCACGGGGTGAAGGCGTCGGGGTGCAGGAAGCGGGCGATGTCGGCGATGGCCAGGATGTTGCGGTAGCCGGGGTGCTGGGCCGCCACGGGAAGCGCGAGGTAGCGCTGGTCCTTGGCGGCCGGGCTGTTCCTGGCGATGGCGAAGGCTTCGGCGGCCTTGGCCTGCGAGCTCGGCATGTCCTCGCCGCGCAGGGTGGCGTAGTCGCTGATCAGGACGGCTTCGGGTTGGGCCGCGCTGACTTTCTCGGCGCTGACCTCGGTGTAGTCACCTTTGACGTCGGCCAGCACGTTCGTCCCGCCGGCGGAGGTGATCATCTGATTGGTGATGCCCGCGCCGCCGTAGGCGTTGACCGGGCCCTTGCCGCCGTCGGTGGCCAGCACCTTGACCGGGGTACGGCCGGCGACGCGCTTCGTGACGTCGGCGAGCTTGCCCTGAAGTTCGCCGATCAGCGCGTCGGCACGGTCGGGGACGCCGAAGATCGAGCCGAGATTGCGCAGGTCGGCGTAGGTATCGTCGATGGTGAACTCGAGTACCTCCTCGGGGCTGCACCAGCCGCCCAGGATGTACACGGGGGAGCCGGCCGCGTCCAGCTCCTCTACGGTGGCGTAGCCGCCGGCGGCGTCGAAGCTGGCCATCGCGTTGTCCAGGACGAAGTCCGCGCTCTGGGCGAGCATGACCTCTTTTTGCGGCAGCATGATCGTGTCGGAGATCTCCGGGATCTTGGCGTACTGCTCCTTTTGCCCCGGCAGGAACGGGCTCTCGGAGAAGTTGGTGCGCCCGGCGATCCGGTCGCCCAGGCCGAGGGCGAGCAGGGTCTCCAGGGCGGGGTGGTAGCCGGTCACCACCTTGGCGGGCGGCTTGTCGAACGTGAGCTTGCGCCCGCAGTTCTCCACCGTGACCGGGAAGCCGGCCTGCGGCGCCGCCGCCGTCTGCTCGGCCTCCTGGCCGGTCTCCTGAGTGGCGGGAGCTGGTGAGCAGGCGGTCAGCGTCAGAGCCACTACCAGGACGAGCAGCCTTCTCATGATCGGGTTACCGCCTTCAGCGGCGCGTTGTCGCCAATGGTCGGCATGGCTGGGGGGATATGGGGCGGGCGGCTCATGTGATGAGTCTCCGGAGGTGCGAGGTCAAATGATCGTCATACGAGAAAACACCACATTCTGCACATAGGTTGCAATTGCGGGCAAGTGGCATTAGATCGGCGATGGCCGGAGGCGAGCCTCGGCGCGCGTCTCGACGCGGGCCGGGCGCTCCTTGAGGTCTTGGCTGGTTCCTGCCACCTCCAGCAGGGTTGCGCCGCGCTCTTGTTGTCGTGCGGCGGCGATCGAGGAGACGGTGTTGTCGGAGCGGGTCGGCGGGTCGCGGGCGTGGCGGACCTGCTCGGGCGTCATCGCCAGGGGGTGGCCGTAGATGAACGCAGCACTCGCCGACCTGCCTAATTGCATAAAAGTTGCAATAGCAGACTGCTTGCACCATCATCGCGGGACGGTCAAGGTGACAGCAGGCTCGGGCGTATGAGCTGCGGGCTGCCCTGGGGCCTGGGAAAGGTGGTCCACATCGAGGTACCCATCGCGTCTCATCGGCGGGTGCCGGCGCTGGTGGCCGCGTTGTGCGCCCTTGCAGGTGGACGGCGGAGCTCTGATCGTGTTCGCCGTACGGACGCGATCGAGGTGAAGGACATCGAGATGAAAGACATCGACGTGAAGCACACGGACGCCGAGTTCGAGAAGGTTCTGCGCAGCAAGGGTCTGCGCCGGACCGTCCCCCGGATGACGATCCTGTCCATCCTGGTGAAGGCCTCAGCCCATCTCAGCGCCTCCAGACTGCACCACCTGGTGACGGCGGCCCAGCCGACGATCAACGTCTCCACCGTCTATCGCAACGTGACGGCGATGACCGAACACGGCCTCCTGCACAGCGTGGAGCACGCCGGGCAGACGCGTTTCGGCATCGCCGCGGCCCCGCACCACCATGTCCTGTGCGAGCACTGCGGGATCCTGACCGACGTGGCCGTTGCGAACCTGACACAGACGGCGGCAAGCCTGATGGCACGAACCGGGTTCGAGATCACCCCCTCGGGCCAGGTGTTGCGCGGCCGCTGCCGGCGTTGCCGGACCGACTGAGGGCGCGCGGTGGCATGCCGCACTCCCTCCCGGCTAGTTGCATGATTATTGTTGTTGCGAGATACATGCATTAGAAGCCTGCAGAGGAGACACCCATGGGTGACTACACCCTTCCGGATATGCCCTACGACTACGCGGCGCTGGAGCCCGCGATCACCGGGGAGATCTTGGAGTTGCACCACTCCAAGCACCACGCCGCCTACGTCAAGGGCGCCAACGACACCCTGGAGAAGCTGGCCGAGGCCCGCGACAAGAGCGAGTTCGGCGGGCTGGTCGGGCTGGAGAAGACCTTCGCCTTCAACCTGTCCGGGCACGTGCTGCACTCGATCTTCTGGCAGAACCTCTCCCCCGACGGCGGCGACCGCCCCGACGGAGCGCTCGGTGAGGCCATCACCGAGCACTTCGGCTCGTTCGAGGCCTTCCAGAAGCAGCTGACCACCGCCACCGCGACCGTGCAGGGCTCGGGCTGGGGCATCCTGGCCTGGGAACCGCTGGGCCGCCGTCTGGTCGTCGAGCAGGTGTACGACCACCACGGCAACGTCGGCATGAACACCACCCCGCTGCTGGTCTTCGACGCCTGGGAGCACGCCTACTACCTGCAGTACCGCAACGTGCGCCCCGACTACGTCGAAAAGCTGTGGTCGCTGATCAACTGGAGCGACGTCATCGCCCGCTTCGACGCGGCCAGGGCCTGACCCCATGACCGCGGCGCCCGCCGTCCGTCCTTCCTTGATGAATGGTCCAACCGGACGACCGGGCGCCGCCCCCATCCACATCCAGGTGGTCGGCCAGAAGGCCGCCGCCTCCCACCTGCCGGCCATCGCCGACGTCGGCGGTGACGTCTTCACCCTGCCGCCCTGGCGCGAGCCGTACCTCGCCGCGCGGGGTGTGGCCGCGCGGCTGCTCGCCGACAGTAAGCGGCCCGGGTTCGTGCTCGCCCTTGCTCTGGGCGGTGAGGAGCTGTACGGCTTCGCCTACGGCGTGCGCTGCTCACGTCTGGCCAGGCTCACCTGTCATGAGCCGGGCCAGGACTTCACGCTCAGGGAGCTGTGCGTCTTGCCGCAGCGGCGCGGGCTGGGGCTCGGAGCCGCACTCCATGACGCCGTGCTCGCCCGCGCCGTGCCGGGAAGGTGCTGGCTGACCACTCACACCTGCGCCGCCGCGGCCCTGGGCCTCTACCGCGCCCGAGGGTGGCGAGCGGTCGCTCTGACGGGCAGCGAACGACTGATCATGTCGCGCCGAGACATCCATTGACCGGTTCCTGATGGGCTTGCACGCCATCCGTGAGGAGGATGGCCACGGTTCATGCGGAACCTGGGACGTTCTTCGAACGAGAACAGCGGACAGAGCTAATCGATCATGGCATCCGCCGGCCTTCCTGCGCCTAAAATGCAGGTGCATCTGAGTCGCAGAATGTTCGCCGCCCGGGAGGGTTCGTATCGTGCACGCCGTTGACCAGGGCTCCGCGCTGCCCATTCGCCATGTCGGCGACCCGGTCCTGCACCGCGCGTGCGCGCCGGTGACCGTCTTCGACGCCGACCTCACGAGACTGGTACAGGACATGTTCACCAGCATGTACGCCGCGCGGGGCGTCGGGCTGGCGGCCAACCAGATCGGCGTCGGCCTGCGGGTGTTCGTCTACGACTGCCCCGACGACAGCAAGGAGTTCCGCAAGGGCGTCGTGGTGAATCCAACCTTGATCATGCCCGAGGTGGGACACCGCAGGCTGCACGAAGAGGAAGAGGGTTGCCTGTCGGTGCCTGGCCAACGAGCCCTCCTCGCCAGGCCCGATCGCGCCACCGTGCATGGCTTCGACGTCACCGGTGCCCCGATCACCGTCGAGGGCAGCGGCCTGCTGTCCCGCTGCCTGCAACACGAGAGCGACCATCTGGAGGGCCGCCTCTACATCGACCGCCTACCGGCCAAGCGCCGCAAGCAGGTCCTGCAGGCCTACCAGCAGGAGAACACCGCAAACTGACCAGGCACCTTCTGTGATGTATCCACACCTGCGAACTATGCCGTGATGGCGTTTTCACGTGCCATGCCCGGCACCCATGCCTTCTCCTTCGAATCTCCTCCGACCTTCCCGTGCCCGCGAACGGACTCGCACGCTCACACGAGCGTCCTCAGTGCTTTCTCGCGGGTCGCAGCTCTCCGGCGACGCCGAGGGGCGCGGCGTCGCGCTGGAGGGCGTCGAGGCCGGCGGCCAGGGCCGGGTCGCGAGTGAGGGCCTCGCCCACGACCGGGTCGGTCAGCATAAGGAAGGCCAGGTGTCGCAGGGCGTGGGTGACCACGTTCTCGATCTGCAGGTGCTCGGGTGACGGCGCCGAGGAAGTGGCCCCTCTGGCGAGCCGGAAATGTGTCAGCGCGATCGCTGGCAGGTGGGCGGCGGGATCGGGACAGACGGCGTAGGTCAGGACGACCTGGCCTTCGGGCTGGTAGCGCCAGCTCGTGGAGTGCACCACGGTGGACGTCGCCTCGGCGGTGAGGCCACCGACGCGACGGACCGCCTGGTCCGGGCTTTCTCCTTTGTTCAGTGATGTCACGATGTGCCGGTAGTGCCATGCGCCCGCCGGGTCGACCCGCAGCAACAGGATCTCGACCGATACCGGTACGAGGTGGCTGAGCTGCTCGTTCACATGATGTCCCGTCATCCGGCCGCACTGTTGCGCTGATTATGCAACAACGTGTTTGTCGCAGAGATGCTATTGCCGCCGAGGCGTTCCTGTGCGTGGCTTGGCGCAGGACGACGGAGAGGCGGAACTCGATGCCGGGACGACCTGGGGTGCTGGTGCTCATGGGCTCGGGCGAGACGAGCCCGACGATGGTCGAGGTCCATCGCTCGGTGATCCGTCGGTTGGATGACCGGCCGCGGGCGGTACTGCTCGACACTCCGTACGCGTTCCAGGAGAACGCCGCTGACATCTCCACCCGGGCCCGGGGGTACTTCGCGCGCAGTGTCAGCCTGGAGGTGGAGGTGAGCGACGAGGTCGGTGGCGCCGACTGGGTGTTCTCCGGCCCTGGCAGCCCCACGTTCGCCCTTGAGCGGTGGACGGCGACGCACGTCGCCGGTGACCTACGCGCCCGCCTCCGGTCGCGGGAGGGGGCGACGGTGCTGGCCTCGGCCGCCGCCTGCACGGCGGGCGTGGCGGCGGTGCCGGTGTATGAGATCTACAAGGTGGGCATCGCCCCCCACTGGCGGCCGGGCTTGGACCTGCTGGGCGCCCTCGGCCTCAAGGTGGCGGTCGTCCCGCACTACGACAACACCGAGGGCGGCACCCACGACACCCGCTACTGCTACCTCGGCGAGCGGCGGCTGGCCCGGATGGAACCCGAACTGCCGCCGGGCGCCGCCGTCCTGGGGATCGACGAGCACACCGCGCTGGTCGTCGACCTGAACACCGAGGAGGCATTGGTGGCCGGCCGGGGCCGCGTGACGATCCGTCGGCCCGGCTCCCAGGCCGTACTGCCCGCGGGTACGAGCACAAACCTGGAGGAGATTCGTCGTCTGACCCGCGGTGAGATGACGGTGAGCGACGCTCCGCCGCCGGTCATCTCGTCGGCGCCCCGCCAGGTCAGTCTGGGAGAGGCGACCCGCTCCTGTGAGGAGCGGTTCGCCGTCGCGCTAGCCCGGCGCGACGGCGCCGACACAGTCCGGGCCGTACTCGATCTGGAGGCCGAGATCGCCCGCTGGGGCGCCGACACCGAGGAGGACGAGGGTGGGGCCGAGCACGCCAGGGAGAGCCTGCGACTGCTGATCGCGAAGCTGGGCACCCGAGCATGCGCCCCGACTCCGGGGGATCTGGTCGCTTCCCTGGTCGAGTCCGTGCTCGCGCTGCGCGGTGAGTTGCGCCGCCAGGGACGCTACGACGTCGCGGACGCGCTGCGCGCGGCACTGCTGCGCGGCGGCGTGCTGGTCGCGGACACCCCGGACGGCTCCCGCTGGACCTCTATCGGCAGTAACCGGCCGCCGTTGAACGGAGTGCTGACACCGGCTGAGCGTTCGCGTCCGATGACGGCGACGCCCCCCGAGCACTCACCGTGATGAGCCCAGCTTCCGGGCTAGGAGATCCAGGGCGGCCTCGTTGCCGGCGAGCTGCCTGCTTGGGTGCGGCCCGCGCTTTCACCTCCGCGACCGTCCAGGATGACCTTGACCGGAACGCCGGCCCAAAGCAGCACTTCGGGCCGGGAGGCTGTACCGGTCAGATGGCCGCCCGGACCGCCCGGGCGGCGGCGACCATGTTGGCCAGGGCGGCTCGCGTCTCCGGGTAACCGCGGGTCTTCAGCCCGCAGTCGGGGTTGACCCACAGACGGTCGGCCGGGACGGCCTGGAGGGCGTCGCGCAGGTTGTCCTCGATCTCCTCGGCGGTCGGGACACACGGCGAGTGGATGTCGTAGACGCCGGGACCGATGCCGTTGGCGTAGCCGACCTCGGTCAGGTAGGGCACCAGCTCCATGTGGGAGCGGGCGGCCTCGACGCTGGTGACGTCGGCGTCCAGGTCGGCGATCGGGCTGATGATCTCGCCGAACTCCGAATAACACATGTGGGTGTGGATCTGGGTGGAGTCGGCGGCGCCGGAGGTGGCCAGCCGGAACGCGGCGACCGCCCAGGCCAGATAGCCCTCCTGGTCGGCCTTGCGAAGCGGCAGGAGCTCGCGCAGCGCCGGCTCATCCACCTGGACGATGCCGATCCCGGCGGCCTCCAGGTCGGTGATCTCGTCCCGGAGCGCGAGGGCGACCTGGCGGGCGGTCTGCGCCAGGGGCTGATCGTCGCGGACGAAGGACCAGGCCAGCATCGTCACCGGCCCGGTGAGCATGCCCTTGACCGGCTTGGGCGTGAGGGACTGGGCGTAGGCGCTCCACCCCACCGTCATCGGCTCAGGGCGGGAGACGTCGCCGTGCAGGATCGGCGGGCGCACACAGCGGGAGCCGTACGACTGGACCCAGCCGTGGTCGGTGGCGGCGTAGCCATCGAGTTGCTCGGCGAAGTACTGGACCATGTCGTTGCGCTCGGGCTCGCCATGGACGAGCACGTCCAGTCCAAGCTCCTCCTGAAGCGTGATCACACGGGCGATCTCGGCGCGCATCGCCTCGACATAGGCATTCTCGTCGATCCGTCCCGCCCGGTGGTCGGCGCGGGCCTTGCGGATCTCCGCGGTCTGCGGGAACGAGCCGATCGTCGTCGTGGCCAGCTCGGGCAGCCCCAGCTTGGCACGCTGTGCCGCGAACCGGACCGCCCGATCGGCCCGCCGCGCGTCGCCGAGGGTCTCCAGCCCGGCCCGGACGTCGGGATCGGCCGGTACGGCGGGCGGTTTCACCACCGACGGATCCTCCGACCGCAGGCCGGCGGCCAGATCGACCAGCTCGGCGACCTTCTGCCGGGCGAACGCCAGCCGCGCCCGGACCGCCGGGTCCAGTGCCGTCTCGCTGTCGAGGTCGACCGGGACGTGCAACAGCGAGCAGGAACTGCTCAGCTCCACCGTGTCGGCGAACCCGAGCAGGACCGCGTACGTCGCCTTCACCCGCGCCAGGTCGGCACGCCACACGTTCCTGCCGTCGACCACGCCGGCGACCACGGTCTTGCGGACCAGTCCGCCGGCCGAGGCCACCGCGTTCAGGTTGCCGGGCCCGGCGACGAGGTCGAGCCCGACCGCCTCGACCTCGGTGGAGGCGATCACCCGCAGCGCCTGCGCGGCGACCTCGCCGAAGTACGTGACGAGCAGGATCTTCGGACGGCTGGGCAGGTTGCCCAGCCGCCGGTAGGCCCGCCCGAACGCGTCGATCTCCCGGGCCCCGAGGTCGCGGGCCAGGACCGGCTCGTCGAACTGCACCCACCGCGCGCCCGCACCCGCCAGCCGTTCCAGCAGCTCGGCGTAGGTTTCCACCAGGGAGTCCAGCAGGTCGAGCGGGGTGAATCCCTCGGGCGAGTTCGGCGCGGGCTTGGCCAGCAGCAGATACGTGAGCGGGCCGACGAGTACGGGCCGCGTCTCGATCCCCAGCCTTTTGGCCTCCAGATACTCGGCCACGGGCTTGGCGGCCGAGCCGTCGGCCAGCTGGAACCGGGCGTCCAGCGCCAGTTCGGGGACGATGTAGTGGTAGTTGGTGTCGAACCACTTGGTCATCTCCAGCGGCGGGAGTTCGGCGGTGCCTCGCGCCATGGCGAAGTACCGGTCGAGCCCGGTGAGCTCCCGGTATCGCGCGGGCACGGCGTCGACCATTACCGTGGTGTCGAGCACCTGGTCGTAGAACGAGAACGTGTTCGACGGGATCGTGTCGAGACCCGCGTCGCGCAGTTCGGTCCAGACCGAGCCGCGCAGCGACGCGGCGGCCGCCTCCAGCTCGTCGGCGCCGATCTTTCCGGCCCAGAAATCCTCGGTGGCGAATTTGAGCTCCCGATGCGCACCGATGCGCGGGTAGCCCAGAACGGTCGTCCTCATGGCAACTTCCCTCGTCTTGCCAGCATGCGGCCGGGCAGGAGAAAGAAGCGCAACGCGGAGCGGACCCCGGCGAGCGCGTCCCAAGCCCTCCCACGAGGCCGCGGACCACCGCGCGCCGAGCGGCGCGCGGGCGGAGGCAGGTCTTCGGACTCGCGGGCACCATGCCTGAGGCATGACCTACTGGCCGTCGCTTCCCAGGCATGAGCCCAGTGCTTGTGACGGCGGTCGTTCCCGCTCACCGCTGCGGGGCAGTCCCGGATTCCCACCGGGTTCCCTCTTACGACGCCCGCCTTCCGGAGAAGACGGGCGAACCATCCACATCCGAAAGCTTAACGACCTGGCCGTCGGCTGTCTCTCCCCCGTGATGCCAACTGGCGCGGCTCACCGCCGCTCATCGCCACGCAGAGAAGGCGGTGCCGTTGTCTCATCAGCGGGTTCCAGGTCGACCTCTACCACCAAGTCACGGACAATGTTCCGGCCGCTCGTAAGTGGCCTAGACTCTGGCGACGCGGCCCATAACCCCTGAAACACTCCAGGAACCGCTGTACGGGGCCTCGAATCGGCCCAGGACAACGCCGCTTGAGAAGGGCGCCGATGACTCTACCCGCGTCACATGGCCCGCATGACCACGACGTTCGACCAGGAGCGGCCCTCGATCACGACGCCGATGTGGAGAACATCGTCGATGACCACGTCCGCAGGTCCCGGTACCTTCGGCACCTGACGCGTACGCTTTCAAATCCTTCCGAATCGACTCTGACCGCTCCCGTTCCCCGTGTGATCGTTCAGTTCTGGGACGATCCCGCGAGGATCCCAGCCGACGTGTTGGAGTGCATGGCGAGCTGGACGGCGCTGGAGGGCCAGGGGTTTCGCCGGGATGTGTACGGCGACGAGTCGGCGCGCTCGTTCATCGAGGCCACGTACGACGACGCGCACGTGGCGGCCTTCGATGCCTGCCCGCACCCGGCTATGCGCAGCGATTACTTCCGACTGTGTTATCTGGCCGACAGCGGCGGCTTCTACATCGATGCGGATGACGCTTACCAAGGCGCCGACTGGACACCGCTCTTCCGGGACTCTCGGCTGCGCCTCCAGGCACTCTGCTACGACAGCGCGACCGATGCCATGGTTGACCCACTCAACGCGATGTCGAACGACAGCGACTCCGACGCATGGATCCACTACGTCAACAACACCCCGATCATCGCACCGGACCACCATCCGGTCGTCCTGGCGGCACTCGAGGCAAGCACGGCGGCGATCCTCGGTCATCCCGGCGGGCCAATCGACATCCAGGCGATGACGGGACCGGGCAACCTCACGGTGGCGCTTGCCCGCTACGCCCTCTCGCGGGAACGACTCGGGCAACCGATCGACGTCGAAATCCTCTGTACATGGGACACCATTGCCGCGAGCCGGTGGCCGCTCAGTTACCGCAACGACGAGCGGAACTGGCGCTTGTGGCGCCAAGGCAGATGAGGTCCCTACTCGCAACTCCAAACCAGGCCTTCCTGGCCGACATCGCCTCACTTCCTCCCTGAACGACGACTGGCGACTTCTCCCTAGCATGAACATCACCTCCCTTTCCGGCCTGCGTTCCACATTGCGCGCCCATGCCCTCTACCGGACCAGACGAATTCTCGCTCGGCGACGGTCAACCGCGTTCTCAGCAAACGGTGACGACACGGCGATCGAACGCATCTATGTCATCAACCTCGATCGCGCCCAGGAACGCTGGAACACGCTGAACCGTGAACTCGGACGGCTGAAGGATATGGAAGGCCGCTCGCTCAGCACGATCACGAGACGGTTCTCGGCGATCGATGCCCGCTATCTCGAAGGCCCGCCCCCGGCGACCCTCCTCGAGCCGACCTACACGTTGGCCGAGCAACTCCTTGTCGATCCGCATCCCAGGCTCGACGTCAACGACGCCACCTGGGCGACGCGGATTACCATGACGCCGCAAGAGATCGCGGTGGCACTCTCCCACATCGAGGTGTGGAGGCTGATCGTCGCCAGCAACGCGTCCTTCACCCTGGTGCTTGAGGACGATGCGTACGTCACGCGGACGTGCATGTCCGTGCTGGACCGTGCATGGAGCGAACTGCGATCGGGCCAAGGTCTCGATGACGCCGTCGACCTTCTTTATCTCTCCTACCAAGAGACAGGAGAGGACGAAGCGCGAAGCCGCACCCGGCCCGCGCTCCGGCGCCCGACCAGGGGGCTGTGGCAGCTATCTGGCTACGTGCTCTCTCGTGCGGGAGCAGAAAAACTCCTTAGCCTGCTTCCAGCCCACGGCCCGATCGACCTGTGGATGAACCTGCAGTTCGATCGTCTCTCGGTCCGGATGACGGATCGGCCCGTCATCGAGCAGCGCCCAGGCATCAAGTCAAGTAACTCCTACTCGGTCCTGCCGATTCTGGCGAAGGTGGGCGCGATCCAGCGCGAGTCTCCTCTGCTCGCCCGGCCTCGGCCCACAAGAGGTCCGATCGTGGTCGTCGGCGCGCCCGGTACGGGGTTGTCCACGGTGGCGGAGGCTCTGTCAGTCCTCGGATTCCGCTGCATCAGTGACCTCACCGACCTGCCCCCGGGCGAGCTTGACACGCTCCTTCGTGGCGGCCGGCGCCGGATGTTCGACGCCTACGTGAACATCGGATCGCTAGGTCTGGGCGAGGTTGAACGCATCGCTTCGAAGGCGCCGATGCGTCTCATCGTCACGACAGATGGAACCAGCGCGACGGCGGACGTTCTGGGCGAGGACCTCGACACTCCGCAGCATCACCGTCTTGTGCTTCCGGTCGACGAGCTGGACCCGTGGGAACGGCTCGTCCGGTTTCTCGGGTGCGATTACCCGATCCATCCTTGGCCTCGCCAGCAGGAGAGAGGACAGCGACGCATCACGGCCGGAACTCGCTCGATCGAGGACATGGCTCTTTCGGGGCATCGCCTGGCCTGGGATGCTTCTCCCTGGATTGTCGATCGCCCGGCGTGGCGGGGTGTCTCGTTCGAGTCATCGCCACCTCCCGGTGGTGGCAGGATGCCTGGGGGCGGGGGCGCAGACGGCGATAGTGCGGCGATCGCGTTGCGTGTGCACCCCCGTCTCGACGGCAGCGACTGGTACCTCCGCGACGACACCTTCCCGAGCAACAGAGCCCTCTTCCGCCCCGACAACGTCACGCTGCAGCACGGCAGCCCTGCGTCACTCACGCTCCGCCGCGAAACGAACAAGGTGCGAGAGCTCACCGGGGGCGCAATCGCAAGTCGCCGCTCCTTCACCTACGGCACGTTCGCGGCAGATCTGCGGGTTCCCTCTGGTTCGGGCCTGGTGACGGGCTTGTTCCTCCATCGCAACGGCCCTCGCCAGGAGATCGACATCGAGTTCCTCGGCCGGGACACCACCCGCATGCTCATCAACGTCTTCTACAACCCAGGGGCCGCGGGCACGAAACTGGAGTACGGGTATCGGGGAACACCGGCCCTCATCGATCTCGGCTTCGATGCGTCCGCAGCATTTCACCGCTACGAAATCGAATGGCGGCCCGAATACATTCGATGGCACGTCGACAGGGTCATCGTCCACGAACGTCTCCTGTGGGGGCCGACACCGATCCCGGACCAACCGATGGAACTCAACGTGAACCTCTGGAGCAGTGAGTCAACCGAGTTCGCGGGCCCGCTCCATGAGCGGGCTCTTCCCGCGGTGCTGGAGGTTGCGTCGCTGGAGGCCCGCTGCTTGCCGGGCCATGGCGAAGAAGTGGTATGGAGAAAAGGGCTGGCCAGCTAGAGGTGCCGGTGCTTGCCGTGGCGAGGCGTACCGCCTGGCCACGGTCAGCGCGTTCACCACCAAGACCGGCCTGGACTTTCATCCGTCCTATCGAAACGCTCTAGCTGTGATCGCCGTTCGCGTCGTGCGGAGAGGGAGCTGTGTCGACGGTTTTCAGTAAAATGCATGAAGTGCATTCCTCTCGGCCGCACGCGTCCGCGGCGTGGTCGAGGGTGACCCTTCGTATGACGGCCTCGATCTGGGCCAGCCGCGTCAGTGCCCGGTTCAAGTCGGACTTCAGGACCCGCATGCGTGCGGACTGCGCGCCCATCTGACGGCGAACCGCGTGCAGCCGGTGGTAGTCGTCAGGGCTCATCGCCACCATGTCGTGCTCGCCGATTCGAACTTGCCGCGTTTTGGGAGTCTTGCTCATGTGGCTGTCCTTTCGCCGCACATGACGATCAGGCTGGCCATCGGCCGGTCGTCGCGTGTAAGACGGCGTGGCCGGGCCTGGGACGGCAGGAAAACCCGCCGTCCCAGGCCCGGCGCGCGTCAGTGGGCCTCCTAGCCGGTCACCTCGGTCCTGATCTCGCGGGCGGCGGTGACGAGATTGCCCAGGGAGTCTCGCACCTCAGGCCAGCCGCGGGTCTTCAGCCCGCAGTCGGGGTTGACCCACAACCGCTCGGCCGGGATACCGTCGAGCCCCTTACGCAACAGGGACGCGATCTCCCCGGCATCGGGGACGCGCGGGGAGTGGATGTCGTAGACACCCGGGCCGACCTCTCTGGGATACCCCGCCCCGGCCAGCTCGTGGGCCACCTGCATGTGGGAGCGCGCGGCCTCCAGACTGATCACGTCGGCGTCCAGGTCGTCGATGGCGGCCAGGATCTCACCGAACTCGGCGTAGCACATGTGAGTGTGGATCTGGGTGTCGGCCCGCACCCCGCCGGTGGTGAGCCGGAAGGCCTCGCCTGCCCAGGCCAGGTAGCCGGGCCTGTCTGCGGCACGCAGTGGCAGGGTCTCGCGCAGGGCGGGCTCGTCGACCTGGATGACGGTGGTGCCGGCTGCCTCCAGGTCGGTGACCTCATCACGCAGGGCCAGCGCCACCTGGCGGGCGGTTTCGGCCAGGGGCTGGTCGTCGCGGACGAAGGACCAGGCCAGCATGGTAACCGGACCGGTGAGCATGCCCTTGACGGGACGCGTCGTCTGGGACTGGGCGTAGCGGGTCCAGCGCAGGGTCATGGGCTCGGGGCGGGAGACGTCTCCGGCGAGGATCGGCGGCCGCACGTAGCGGGTGCCGTAGGACTGCACCCAGCCATGCTGCGTGGCCAGGTATCCGTTGAGCTGCTCGGCGAAGTACTGGACCATGTCGTTGCGCTCGGGCTCACCGTGCACCAGGACGTCGATGCCCGCCTCCTCCTGGAAGGCCAGGACCGAGCGGATCTCGGCGGCGATCCGCTCGTCGTAGGCGGCGGCGTCGATGCGTCCGGCGCGCAGGTCGGCGCGGGCCGTCCGCAGCTCGGCGGTCTGCGGGAAGGAGCCGATGGTGGTCGTCGGCAGCTGCGGCAGGTTCAGCCGGGCACGCTGGGCGGCGGCCCGCTCGGCGTACGGCTGGGCGCGGCGCGTGTCGGCGGAGGTGACCGCGGCGGCGCGGGCCCGTACGGCGGCGTCGTGGGTGAGCGCCGAGGCCGCCCGTGAGGCGAGATCGGCCCGGTTGGCGGCCAGTTGCCCGGCGATGGCGCCGGTGCCCTCGCTCAGTGCCCTGGCCAGGGTGACGATCTCGGCCGTCTTCTGTCTGGCGAAGGCGAGCCAGCGGCCGACCTGCGGATCCACTCCGTGCTCGAGCGCGACATCCAGCGGGACGTGCAGCAACGAGCAGGAGGCCGCCACGTCCACCCGGTCGGTCAGGCCGAGCAGGGTGGCCAGGGTGGACAACGACCTTTCCAGGTCGTTGATCCACACGTTGCGGCCGTCCACGACGCCCGCGATCAGACGCTTGCCGACAACCCCGCCCACCTTGGCCAGGTCGTTCAGGTTCGCCGCGGCCGAGCCGGTGAAGTCCAGGCCCAGCCCCTCGATCGGCGCCCCGGCCAGAACCGGCAGCGCCTCCCCCAGCCGGTCGAAGTAACTGGCGACCAGAATCTTCGGCCGGTAGGTCAGGGAGCCGAGCTCCCGGTAGGCGCGGGCCGTAGCGTTCAGCACGGCCCGATCGCGGTCCTGCACCAGGGCGGGTTCGTCCAGCTGCACCCACTCGGCGCCCGCCGCGCGCAGGGCGGCGAGTACCTGTATGTAGACCGGCAGCAGCCGATCCATCAGGGTGATCGGGTCGAAGCCGGGGTCCACGCCGGGCGCGGGCTTGGCCAGCAGCAGGTAGGTCACCGGGCCGACCAGCACCGGACGCGGGCTGTGCCCCTGTGTGAGAGCCTCACGCAGCTCGCCGACCTGCTTGGCCGGATCTGCGGTGAAGACGGTGTCGGGCCCCAGTTCCGGCACCAGGTAGTGGTAGTTGGTGTCGAACCACTTGGTCATCTCCAGCGGAGCGACGTCCTGGGTGCCGCGCGCCATGGCGAAGTAGCCGTCCAGGGCGTCGGCCTCGACGGCGGCCCGGTGACGCTCAGGGATGGCGCCGACCATGACGGTGGTGTCCAGCACATGGTCGTACAGCGAGAAGTCGCCGGTGGGGATCTCTCGCACGCCGGCGCCGGTCAGGTGGCGCCAGTTGTCGCGGCGCAGCCGGGCCGCGGTGTCGTTCAGTTCATCGGCGGTGACGCGGCCCGCCCAGTAGCTCTCGATCGCCTTCTTCAGCTCGCGGTCGGGTCCCTGGCGTGGATAGCCGTGGACGGTGGCGATTGATGCGGGGGTGGCGGAAGTCTCAGCCACGAAACTCTCCTTCGCGAGTCATGGAAGGACCCCGGTGCTCTCAGGGGCGCGAAGGAACGGCTGAGCGGCGAGCACCTTGATCTGATGCCCGCTCGTACCGCCGACCCGCCCTCGAGGTCACCGAAGTCACCGCGTGCGTGGTCGCACGCGGGCAGTGGCAGGTCTTCGGACTCGCGGGCACGCCCGGGATTTCGCCCGGGCATCTACTGGCCGTCGCTTCCCCGGTCCGGTACTCGGACCCAGTGCGTTTGACGGCGGTCGTTCCCACTCACCGCTGCGGGGCAGTCCCGGAATTGGCGAGCTCGCGAGCCAAGCAGGCGAGTGTTGCCGCACCGGGTTCCCTCTTACGACGCGCCTGCCTGGCGGGCAGGGCGAACCGACTGCGGGTCCAGCCTAGGCGCATTCGGCTCCCCGGGCGACAGGGGCCGGAATGCGCTCGCGCCGTACGGGCGGGCCGGGGGCCGGGTGATCGTTCTGGGCCTGATGGCGGGTGCCGCACTGGACTTACTAGGACGTCCAACTATATGTTCGTGGACAAGGCCCGCGGTGCAGGGAAGCTGGTGTGAATCCAGCGCGGTCCCGCCACTGTGACCGGGAAGTGCGTCATCGCAACATCGACAGCCACTGGCGAAAGCCGGGAAGGCCGGATGGCGCGCTGATCCGGGAGTCAGGATACCGGCCGCGGGTTGATCCGTGTTGTCCACGAGGATGGAGCGAACACGCATGGCATCGGTACGCGCTCGCGAGCCCGGAAACGTCCCGGCGCCGGAGGATCCTCCGCGCTGACGGCCCTGCCCGGTCAGGTTGCGGCTGAGGCTGGATTCCGTGCCATCGGTGGCTGCCTGGGCGGCGCAACCGGCCCTACGAGAGACGTTGTGCTGCTCGTTCTTCACCTTCACTCTGACCGCCACCGGAGGCCACCTGTTGTTGGAGATCAGTGTGCCCGCCCAGCACGGTGAGGTACTGAATGCCCTGGCCGCCCGCGTCGAGGCTGTGACCGGCCCCACCGGAAGGGACATCGACGATGCTTGACGACCTCGGCACTTCCGTTGGAACGCGTGGTGCCGTACGCCGCGTGGTGTCCCTCGTCCCCTCGCTCACCGAGTCGCTCGCCGAGACCGCCCCGCACCTGCTGGTCGGCGCGACCGACTGGTGCACCCATCCCGCGCCGTTGCCGGTGCGGCGGATCGGCGGCACCAAGAACCCCGACCTGGCCACGATCGCCGCCCTTGAGCCGGACCTGGTGTTGGCCAACGAGGAGGAGAACCGCCTTGTCGACCTAGAGGCGCTGCGGTCGGCCGGGCTGGCGGTGTGGGTGACGAGGATCCGCACACTGGAGGAGGCCTTCGCCTCCCTGCGCCGGACGCTCACGGTGGCCTGCGCTCTTCCCGAGCCGGGCTGGCTCGCCGCCGCGGAACGGGCATGGTCGGCTCCGCCGCTCCCCGGTGTACGGCGGGCGGTGATCCCCATCTGGCGCAAACCCTGGATGGTCCTCGGACGTGACACCTTCGCCGGTGACCTCCTGAGCAGGATCGGTGTCGGCAACCTCTACTCCGGCCACCCGGAGCGCTACCCGAAGGTCGCCCTGCCCGACCTGCTGGCGGCGGGCGCCGACCTCGTCGTCCTGCCTGACGAGCCTTACCGGTTCACCGCCGAGGACGGTCCCGGGTTCTTCCCCGGGACACCGGCCGCGCTGGTCAGCGGCCGGCATCTGACCTGGTACGGCCCGTCCCTGGTGGAGGCACCCGATGTCCTGCGGGCCGCCCTGGGATGAAAGGCGCCCGCATCTCTTGCACGCCGTTCCCGCCACCGTCTCGCCGCCGTCAACCGTCGATGCCGGCCTCCCGGCTGACGACCGGATAAGGAACGTGGGTGCGGCGGTTCTCGTCGATCGACAGCCGTCCCCCGGCCGGGGGACGCGCTCGCTGCACGCAGTCGCGCCGCTCACAGATGCGGCAGCCAAGGCCGATGGGCACGGCGGCTCCCGGGTCGTCGAGCGCGATGCCTTCGGAGTAGACCAGGCGGTGGACGTGGCGCAACTCACAACCGAGGGCGACCGCGAACGCGGCACGCGAAGCCCGATGGCCGTATCCGCTTCTGGAACGCTTCCCTAACACCGGGTAGCACATGACTGAGCCGGTAAATCCTGCACGGACTGCTTCAGAGGGCGTTTCGCAGCCCTTTGGTGACGGCGCCCCGAGTGGAGGGCCCAGAAGCCGGGCACCCCCAGGACCTTTCGTATCCCGAACACCCCGAAACCCACGAAGGAGATACCCGACATGAGCACGCCGATCCCCGTCGACGTCCCCGACGCGTTCGCCGCGGCGTACGGCAAGGACAATGCGTCCGGCCGTGCCTGGATCGCCGAATTGCCCCGACTGGCCGCGGACTTCCTGGACCACTGGACACTGCGGCCGGACGGCCCCGCAGCACACGGCCAGGCCTCGCTCGTGCTGCCGGTGATCCGCGCAGATGGTGCGCCCGCGGTGCTGAAATTCCAGCAGGCAAGCGAAGACAACGTCGGCGCCGCGCTTGGTCTGCGGGCATGGGACGGCAACGGCGTGGTGCGCCTGCTCGACCACGACCCGCACACCGGCACCATGTTGCTGGAACGACTGGACGCAGCCCGGCCGCTGTCGTCGGTGGCTGACGACGATGCCGCCATGCGGATCCTCGCCGAACTGATGGCGCGCCTGGTCGCGGTGCCCGCCCCACCTGGTCTGCGGCGCCTGGCCGACATCGCCGCCGCCATGCTGGACCAGGTTCCACGCGCTGTGTCGGCGTTGCGTGACCCGGCCGAGCAACAACTGGTACGCGCCTGCGCGTCCGCCGTGGCCGAATTGATCGGCGAACCCGGTGACCGCCTGCTGTACTGGGACCTGCACTACGACAACATCCTCGCCGGGCAACGGGAACCATGGCTGGCCATCGACCCCGAACCGCTGGCCGGCGACCCCGGGTTCGACCTGTGGCCGGCGCTGGACAGCCGATGGGAAGAGGCGGTGGTGGCGACCGGCGACGTGACCCGCACGGTCCTCCGCCGCTTCGACCTCCTCACCGAGGTGCTCGGCCTGGACCGGCAGCGGGCGACCGGGTGGACGCTTGGCCGTATCCTGCAGAACGGGTTGTGGGACATCGAGGACGGCAAGACTACGCTGGAACCCGCCCAGGTCGCCCTTGGCATGACTCTGCTGTGCCGTTATGCACCTACTCTGTAGCCCGCTGATGCCCAGGTTCATTGCGCGAATCCGCCCTGACCAGGCTGGCCCGGCCCGTGCACATCACCACGGCCCCGGGCCGCAGTCGGGTCGTGTCAGGTCTCCTGGAAGCACGCTGATCTGCGGGACGCCGGTGCGGGGGTGCAGGGTGACCTCGGCCTCGACCCGGTAGACCGCGGCCAGCAGTGCCGTGGTGAGCACCCGGGCGGGCGGGCCCGCGGCGATCAGGCGGCCGGTGTCCATGACGCAGATCCGGTCGCAGAACGCCGCGGCCAGGTTGAGGTCGTGCAGCGCGACGACGGCGGTCACGCCGAGCCGCCGCACCAACTGGAGGGCATCCAGTTGGTGGCGCAGGTCGAGGTGGTTGGTCGGTTCGTCCAGCACCATCGTCCCTGCTTGTTGCGCCAGGGCGCGGGCGATGAGGACGCGCTGCTTCTCGCCGCCGGACAGCCGGTCGAACGGAGCCTGGGCGAGGTCGGCGACATCCAACTCGCCCAGCGCGTCCAAGACAATGCGCCGGTCATCGGCGTCGTCGCCCTGGAACGCGCGCTTGTGCGGGCTGCGGCCCATCGCGACCACGTCGTACACGGTCAGCTCGAACTCGCCGGGCGTCTCCTGCAGGACGGCGGCCAGCCGCCGGGCCAGCCGCCTGCCGGTCATCCGCCAGACGTCCTCACCGTCCAGCCGCACCTGTCCCGACGTGGGGCGTAGCGCACGGTAGAGGGTGCGCAGCAGGGTGGACTTGCCCGCGCCGTTGGGGCCGACGAGCGCGACGACCTCGCCCGGGGCGACGTCCAAGGACACCTCCCGCACCAGGACCTTGCCGCTGACGACGACGCCGACGTCCTCCACGTGCAGAGCCGCGGGTCTGTCCGCCGGGATCACCGGGCCGCCCTCCGCCGCATGAGCCACAGGAAGAAAGGCCCCCCGGTCAGGGCGGTCAGGATGCCGATCGGAATCTCCTCGGGGGCGATCACAGTGCGGGCGGCGAGGTCGGCGGCGATGAGGAAGGCCGCGCCCAGCAGGGCGACGGCGGGCAGCGCGCGCCGATGGTCGGCGCCGACCAGCAGGCGCACCACATGCGGCAGCATCAGCCCCACGAACCCGATGGAACCGCTGACCGCGACGATCGTGCCGATCATCAGGGCGACCAGCGCGAACAGCGCACCGCGGAAGCGGTGCACGTTCAGTCCCAGGGCGGCGGCGGCCTCCTCCCCGGCCAGCAGCAGGTTGAGCGGGCGGCCAAGACCCAGCAGTACGCCGGTGCCGAGCAGCACCGCCGCCGCGGGGATCCAGACGAGGTCCCAGGTGGTGCCGGCCAGGCCGCCCAGCATCCAGCGCAGCGCCGAATCGGCCTTGTGCGGGTCGTTGGAGGTGACGATGAGGTAGCTGGCCACCGCCGAAAGGACCTCGGCCGTGGCGACGCCGGCCAGCACCAGCCGTACGGTCGTCATCCGCCCGCCGGTGCGGGCCAGGAAGTAGACCAGCACGAGCGCCGTGAAGGCGCCGGCGAAGGCGGCCAGCGGCAGCGAGAACACACCGAGCAGCGAGACGTTGAACACCATGACGACGACGGCGCCGACCGTCGCCCCCGAGGAGACCCCGAGCAGCATCGGGTCGGCCAGCGGATTGCGCACCAGCGCCTGCAAGGCCATCCCGCACACCGACAACCCCGCCCCCACGACGCCGCACAGCAGGATCCGGGGCAGGCGGACGTCCATCACGATCGTCTCCCTGACCGGCGTCCAGGTGGGCTCGACCAGCGGAGGGTAGAGCCGGTGCAGCACGATGCCCCACACCTCGGCGAACGGCAGGCGGACCGAGCCGATCGAGATTCCAGCCGTCGCGGCCACGACCACGGCGATGCCGAGCACTGACAGGACCAGCGCGTACGGCATGCGCAGGCGACGGGCCAAGGCCACCGACGGCGAGGTTGGAGCGATCTGGGTCACGCGAAACGGTCCGGGTGCAGCTGACGGGCCAGCGACTCCACCCCTGCGGGAACCCGCACGCCCAGCACCGTGGACGACAGCGGTAGCACCGCGAACCGCTGGTTCCTGATCGCGGGCACGTCCTTGAGGGCCGGGTTGGCGAGCAGGAACTTCTTCTTGTCCTCCGGGGATTTGTCGCCGTAGTCGTAGATGACGATGATCTCGGGTGCCCGGTCGGCGACCTGCTCGAAGGAGACGTCTCCGAAGGACTTGGGAAGGTCGGCGAACAGGTTCGTCCCACCGGCCAGTTTGATCATCTCGTTGCCGATTCCGGCGCCGCCGGCGGTGAAGGCGGTCTTGTCACCGCTGTCGTAGACGAACACCTTGACCGGGTCGGCCCCGTCGATCTTGGCCTTGACGCCGTCCAGCACGCCGCGCATCGCGGTGATCTGCTGCTCGGCACGGTCGGCCACCCCGAAGATGGTGCCGATGGTTCGGATCTCGTCCTCGACCTGGGTCATGGTCACCGGACCGGTCGGGCAGGCTTCGATGTTGACGTGGGAGTTGATCCCGGCCTTGGCCAGGGCGTCCCGGCCGCGCCCTTCCTTGTCGTCGAAGGCGCTGTTGAAGCCGCCGTAGACGAAGTCGGGCTCGGCCGACAGCAGCGCCTCGTAGGAGGGGTACTCCTCGGCGAGCACCTTGATTCCGTTATAGGCGGCCTGGTAGTCGGGCGGGATCTCGTCGTCGAGGTAGGCGGTCCCGACCATCGACTTCTCCAGCCCGAGAGCGAGCATGATCTCGGTGACATGCTGGTTGAGTGTCACCGCCCGCTGCGGCGGCTTCTGGAAGGTAGTGCTCACGCCGCAGTTGGTCACGGTGAGCGGGAAGCCCGCAGCGGCCGGGCTCGTGACAGCCGTGGGGCCGGCGGTGGGCTGCTCGGTGGTTCCACAGCCGGCCACCAGCAAGGCGGATACGAGAAGTGGGAGGAGGGGGAGCGAGCGTCGGCTCGTCATGAACAGGTCCTTTCACTCACGGGCTGAGCCCGATGAGCGGGATGAGGCGAGAAGCCGGATCTTCAAATCAACGACAAAAAGCTGATACGGCGCCGCCGAAACCGGCCCGGACACGACGCTTGGCCGCAAGAGCGCTGGTCCGGCATCACGGTTCCCTGTTCGCTGAGACGCCTTCTTCGGGGCTCACCACGGAAAGCCCTCGGACGAGCGGGTCTTTCCTCACTCTGACCAGGCCAGGCGGGGTGAAGGCGTGCAGGGTGAGGATGTCGGGAATCGGCGCGAGGCCGGGACCGCCGCCCCGGATCCAGGCGGCGATATCCTCGACGGCATCGGAGTGGTTGACCAGGCCGAGCCATACCGGCCGCCCGCCCGCGGCGCGTCCGGCGGGCGAGGGGCGGACGACGATGACGTTGGCCTGCTCGCACACATCCAGGCAGTCGCTGATGTGGACCTCGGCGATCTCCGACAGGCGGCGGAGCTGCTCGTCGTGGTCGAGACCGGGGACCTTGCGGGCGCTGCCGCAGCAGCAGTCCCGGCAGACGGTGAGCCTGCTCATGCGTGCTTGAATCCCTTTCCGGTGCGATCCAGCGGGTCGGGTCCCAGGCCGAGGTAGGTGGCGCGCAGTTCGTCCCAGGCGGCCAGACGCTCATAGTCGGGCGGGTCGAGGATCTGCTGGCGGTCGGTGAGGAACGGGTTGGGCAGCAGCACCGTCATCAGCTGGTCATCCCGGCCGTTGAACATCCGCACGCCCCAGGAGACGGGGCTGCCGTCGGCGCCGATCGAGCGATACAGCTCGGCGCGGGCGCAGCGGCGGATCCGCCCGAGTTCGGGGCCACTGGCGGTGTGCTCGCCGATGCACAGGTGAAAGTGCCAGCGGCCGAAGTCGACGGTGACATAGCCGTCGTACAGGCTGATCCGCTCGGGCGCGTTGGGGGCGGCGACCTCCCAGGCCGCGCCCTGGACGATGACGCCGAACCAGATGTGTTCCCAGTATTTCTCGAAGATGCCGGTGACCAGCGACAGCAGGGTGCGTTCGTCGGTGGGCAACGCCCACACGTGCAGAGTTCCTGTGCCGTGTTCCTCGACGACGGTGTGGCTCATGAGAATCCTTTGGTCTGTCGCAGGGCCGCGGCCCACTGCCGGTGGCGGGTTTCGGGGTCGATGAGGGCACAGTCTCCGCACTTGCCGCCCTCGGGCAGGCGGTAATACAGACAGCAGCTGCGCCGGACGAAGAACGGCTGCCCCGGGGCGGGCTCGACCAGGTCGCCGCTACCTCGCAGTACCCCCAGTGCGAGCAGCTCGCGCCCGAGCGCGATGGCCCGCGCGGCGAGTTCGGGTCGTTGACGGGCGATGGTCCGAACCGTTCCTGCCAGGGCGGAGGCGGTGTTGCCCCACAGCAGCCCAGGGGCGATCTTCACGATTTCCTGTACGCCCTGCGCCAGCGGCTCCAGCACCTCGGTCAGCACGTTGCGGTGCAGCGGTTCGGCGATCCTGGCGGGGTCGAGGATCTGCCAGCCGGTCAGGCGCTCGGCCCGCAGCGGCAGCGGCCCGCTGGACGCCGCCTGCCAGTGGACTCGCAAGGGGGCCAGGTCCAAGAGCAGGTCGTGCGCTACCGCCGCGCCGATGACGGGTGACCACAGCCGGGCCGCCAGCCCCTGGAACAAGATGGAGGCCGCCACCCGCATCTCGTCGGTCCCCAGGCGTTCGGCGACATCGGTGATTCGCTGCCGCAGGGGCTCAGGGTCGACCAGCAGGTCGATGAGCGGTCGCCAGCCCGCTTCGATCGGGCCGATCCCGACGTCGAAGTAGCCGCTGATCGTGGAGACGTCGGCGATCGCCGCGGACACCGTCGGCGGTGAGGCGGGAAGCAGTCCGGGCCGGGCGACGGTGAGCCGGGAGTGCGCCGTACGCGTCCAGGTGGCCATGTCGGGCAAAGTGGCGAACCAGTGGGTGGTGCCGTCGTAGGCCGCCTCGTAGCCGTCGCCCGTCCATTCCACCGCCAACTCGGCGGGCCCGGCGCCGACCGTATGCCAGCCCTCTCGGGCCAGCGCCCGCTCCAGCAGCGGAGCGTGCAGACCCTCGGCGAGGACACGGACGGTGGCGCCGGTCCCGCTCTGCGGCACGAACATGCCGGAAGCCGCGTCGAAGGTCAGTTCAGCCCCGTCGAAGGAGGCGCCGATCACCTCCCGCAGCGTCAGCTCCTCCGGGGTCCCGGTGTGCAGGCGGCCCGCCGGGTCGATCAGCCACATCCGGTCGGCGACCCGCAGCGCCAGTTCCAGATCATGGGTGGAGACCACGATGACCAGGTTCTTCTCGCGGGCCAGACGGCGCAGCAGGCCCATGAGCGCCACCCGGGAGGTGACGTCGAGGAAGGCGGTCGGCTCATCCAACAAGATCGCCGCCGGTTCCTGGGCCAGGGCGCGGGCGACGAGCACCCGCTGGCGCTCGCCGTCGGACAGCTCGCTCACCGCCCGGTCGGCCAGATGGCCCGCGTTCACAGCGGTCAACGCCCACGTGACGATCTCGTGGTCACCGGGCGACAGCCGTCCGGTGAATCCGGTATGCGGGTGACGGCCCAGCCCGGCCAGTTCGCGGGCGCTCAGCAGCGGCGGCAGATCGCGTTCGGTGAGCACGACGGCCAGGCTCCTGGCCAGGCGGGCGGCGGGCAGGGTCTCGATGCCGACGCCGTCGACGTTTACCTGGCCGCCCAGCGCGGGCTGGAGCCCGGCCATGGTACGAAGCAGCGTGGACTTGCCGGTGCCGTTCGGGCCGATCAGCACGGTCAGCTCGCCCGCCAGGGCCTCGGCGTCCAGGTCGCCGAGCACGCGACGCTCCTGCTGTCCCCGCCGGGCGGGGTATCCGGCGTGCAGTGCGCGCAGTTCCAGGCTCATGCTCACACCGCCAGTCCGGTTCGGGCCGCGCGGCTGCGCAGCAGTACGGCGATCACCACTGGCGCGCCCACGATGGTGGTCACGGCGTTCAGCGGCAGCACGACCCCGCTGCCCGGCGCCTGGGTGGCCACACAGCACGCCAGCGCCACGGCGGCGCCCAGCAGGACGGCCGCGGGCATGAGCACCCGATGGTCGGCGGTGCCCAGCAGCAGCCGGGCCACGTGCGGCACCGCCAGGCCAAGGAAGGCGATCGGCCCGCAGTAGGCGGTCACCGCCCCGGCCAGCACCGAGGAGGTCAGCAGGGTGAGCGTGCGCACCCCCCGGACCTGCACGCCCATCGTGCGCGCGTAGTTCTCGCCCAGTAGCAGCGCGTTGAGCGCTTTGACCCCGGCCAGCGCACCCGCCAGCGCGGCCACGCAGACCGGCACGAACACCCCGAGGTCCCCCCAGGTGGTGCCGGCGAAGCTGCCCAGACCCCACATGATGAACTGCTGGGCCCGCTGCGGGTCGGTGTAGACCAGCAGCAGCGTGATGAGCGAGGTGGCGGCCGACCCCACCATCACGCCGATGATCAGCAACGTCATCACCGACCTGACCCGCCGCGACAGCACCAGCACCAGCACCAGCACCGTGGCCGCACCGGCCGAGGCGGCCACCACCACGCCCGCGCGGCCCAGGCCCGCGATGCCCGCGGTGAACGCGCCGGCCGCGCCGCCCCACCCGATGATCACCAGGGCCACGCCCAGGCTCGCGCCCGAGCTCACCCCCAGGATGTACGGCTCGGCCAGCGGGTTGCGAAACAGGGTCTGCAGTTGCACTCCCGAAACTGACAGGGCTGCTCCGGCCAGGGCCGCGGTGATGGCGCGCGGCAGCCGTACCGTCCAGATGATCTCCTGAACCCCCGGATCCGCGCCGGTGTCACGCACCAGCGCCGCCAGCACCTGGTTCAGCGGGATCAGGGTCGATCCGAGCAGGACCGCCAGCACGAAGGTCAGCGGCACCGTGATCCCCAGAGCGGCCAGGACGACGCTCCGGCGGCGCTGGGCCGCCGCCGGAACGCCTGCGAGGGCCAGAGCCGTCACCTGGTCAGCTGCTGGTAGAAGGTGAAGGCGTGCCCTGGCGCGAGGTCTGGGTGCAAAATCGCGACCAGGTCGGCCAGGATCAGGTCCGGGTGGCCGACGCCGCGCTCGTAGAAGTCGTTGCCGCCCCCAGGCCCGAGCGTCCTGTTCGCCGACCAGACGCTCCCGGACTCGAACGCGCCGAACTTGGCATAGCGCGGGTCGGCCTTCTCCACATCGGCCAGGCTCTTCCACTCGTTCACGGTGGCCAGCCACACCTTGGCGTCCCTGGCCTTGGACAGCACAGCCTCCAGGTCCAAGGTGGTGCTGCCGGGGCCCGGCGTGTCCGCCCACGGGTAGGTGCCGCCCGCGTCCTTGATCAGCCCCGCGACATAGCTGCCGCCGTTGGGCACCGACCACTGCCCCTCGTACATCTGGCCCGGCAGCACGGTGACCGGCGCGGCCGCCTTGGCCTTGGCGGCCAAGGCGGTGTAGTCGGTCTCGACCTTGCCGAACACCTCACCGGCCTTGGCCTCGGTACCGGTCAGCGCGGCCATCACCTTGATCCACTCGGCGCGGCCCAGCGCGGTGGACTCCAGCCATTCCGCGTTGGCCACCACCTTGATCCCGGCCTGGCGCAACGGGCCGTAGGACTTGTCCTCGGTGCCGCCGCTCATCAGCACGTCCGGCTTGGCGGCGATCACCTTCTCGGTGTCGACTTCCTGACCCTTGGCGTACTCGGTGATCTTCCCGGCCTTCACCTGGGCCAGCACCTGGGGGGAAGTGATGTACCCGGCCGACGAAACACCGGTAAGCCGCTCCAGCACGCCCAGGTCGGTGATGAACGGCAGGTGGGTCGTCGAAGCGGAGAACAGCCGCTCGATCGGGGTCTCGACGGTGACCGCCGCGGCCAGCTCGCCGGTGAGCGCGGGAGCCGGGGTACCGCACCGCACCAGCACGTAGGTCTCCGGTTTGGCGCCGGGGGCGGGCTGCTTGACGGTGAGGACCTGATAGTTCTTGGCGTAGGTCAGCGTGAAGTTCGTCGCGTGCTCCACCTTCTGCTTGACCGGGAAGTAGTCCTTGGCGGCGTCGAAGCTCGTGACGCAACGGCCCTCGGCCGAAGGCGGTGCCGCCGAAGCGCTCGGTGAGCCCTGCGACGCGGGGGCGCCACAGGCGGTGGCGGTGAGCAGGACGGCGAGCAGCACGCCGGTGATCGGGCGGGGGATGCCCATAGGTGGTCTCCTGGAAACTGGCCGCGGCCACCGTTCCTCGACGGCTGCCGCGACGGGCGAGAGGCCGGATCACCAGGAGAGTCCTGCACGACGGGCAGGCTGAAGGGCCCTATAGCGGGAGAACCGCATGACGGCCACCATCCTCTCTTGGGGAGATCCGCCCCATTTCGTGAGGAGGCGACAGCGTGAGTCTCCTGGCTCTCGGGTCGATGCTCCTCCCGGCCTTCCCACCCGCACGCGGGCAGTGGCCTGTTCGGGATTCACTCGCCGATCACAGTGGCGGGACCGCACCGGATTCACACCGGTTTCCTCGTTCCGCCGTCGCCTACGCCGACCATGTTCGCACAACCACCATTAACGACAAGCCCCCGACCGGTTCGTTCAGTGATCGTTGCAACGGCGTCCGGGACCGCCGCGCGTGCCGTGCGTGCGGTCCCGGACGGCACGCGATCCGGCTCCACACGCACGGCCGCCATGGGAAACGAGGCGCTCTTCGCATGACCGTCCCGCGTTTCGGGTGAACGGCGGGAGCCGTTCCCACGTATGTCCGGGTATGAGATTCATGCACCCGGCCGCGACGGCCTGAGGCATGATCCGCCGTCCCGGTCTTCTCGGCGAGCCACCCGGCTGACAGGATGTCCTTTGTGACCCCTACGGCGTCGGCGCTGCGCGTGCCACGAGCCATCGTCTTCGCGACGATGTGCCTCGCGGTCTCCGCGGGCGGCCACGCGCTGGCCGGGGGCGGCCTGATCCCGCCGCACCTGGCCGTTCTGGGCGCACTGATCGCCTTCTGCGTGGCGTACGCGCTCAACGGGCGCGAGCGCGGTGTGGAGGTCGTGCTCGGCGCGACCATCGGCGCGCAGATCCTGCTGCATGAGCTGTTCAATCGCGCCGCGCCCGCGCCGCAGGCGATGTCCTCCGCTGAGCACGGCCATTCCGGCCTGGGCATGACGATGATCCATCTCGCGGTGGCGTTGGGCACCGGATGGTGGCTGCACCGGGGCGAGAGCGCCCTGTGGCTGATGATCCGCCTGTACGGCGGGCCGAGGCCGCTGATCCGGCTGTTGTTCGCCGTCCCCGCCGAGGTGGCGCCGCCGGTGTGGCGGGCCGTTCCGGCCGCCGATGTCCGGCCGTACGGCGGCTGGGAAATCCTGCCGGTGCTGCGGCGGCGCGGCCCGCCCGTGCCGCGACACGCCGACTGAAGGACCTGGAGGAAGGGTCCGGAGGGCGGCGTGCCCCCGTGACCAGACGCCCTCCTTTTTTCACTGGAGGCGTTCCTTCCGTTTCGCCGGTCTGTGCCGAGGGCACGGCCGGAGGTCCCTTCTGGAGTCCACGATGGCGTCCCTGCCACGATCCGTCCGCACGACCGTTGTCACCGCCCTGTGTTGCGCCATATTCGTCCTGCTCGGCGCACCCGCCGCGCTCGCCCACGACCGTCTCAAGAGCAGCTCTCCAGCCAAGGATGCCAAGGTCTCCGCCGTCGAACGGATCAAGCTGGAGTTCAGCTCTCAGGTCCGCTTCCCAGCGGTCGCGCTGCGTACGGCGAGCGACACGATCATCGACATCGGCAAAGCGAAGGTCGCAGGTGACACGGTCACCTCCGACGTTTCGGCGCCTCTGGACCCGGGTGACTATGTGATCGCCTGGCGGGTGGTCTCCTCCGACGGTCATCCGATCGAGGGGGAGACTCCCTTCACCGTGACCGCCCCGGCGACACCGTCCGCGAAGGCCGCACCGACCGTCGCGACCACACCGGTGCCGGAGCCGACGGCTTCGGCGTCCGCACCGGTGGTCGCGCAGCCCGTTTCGCCTGGCCCCGCTTCCGCCACCGGCGAGCAGGAGAACGCCGGGAGCCTGCCGGGCTGGATCTGGGTCGCACTCGCCGCGATCGTGGCCATCGGCGCGGGCATCTGGTTGCAGGCCTCTCGCCGAGGCCGTCCCGGCGGCGCGGAGTGATCCGCCGGCCATGCCCGCGCACCTGACGCTACGTCTCGCCCGCGCCGCGGCCTTCGCCGTGGTGTGCCTGGGGCTCGGCGTGCTCGCACACCTGTCCGGCGGGGGCGTCGTCTCCGCGCCGGCGGCGGCGTGCGCCTTGGCGCTGGCGTTCCTGGTGGCGCTGCCCGCGACCGGCGGCGAGCGCGGCCTGGGCGTGATCTGGCCGTTGCTGACAGGCACGCAGGTGGCGTTGCACCTGCTTTTTTCCACGGTTCACCTCATCGCGCCGCTGGCCGAGGTCGGCGGGCACGCGCATTCCGGTTCCGGGCTGGTCCCCGGGCTGGGCATGGTGGTGGCGCACGGCTGGGCGGGAGCGCTGGCCGCGCTGTGGCTGGCTCGTGGCGAGGCCGCGCTCTGGGCGGTGCTGCGCCGCCTCGCCGTCCGGCTGTTCCGGTTGCTGAAGGTCCGGTGTAGCCAGACGGCCGCGCCTGCCCGCCTATCGCGTACGACTTCCCTCGCACCGCCGCTCCTGCGGTCCGCGCTATTGCGGTACGCGCTCAGCGGGCGGGCCCCGCCACTGCCGATCCGCGGCTGAGCCGCTCCCCCTTCACGGGCTGCCCCCCACAGGCGGTCCCGCCTCCTCACGATGCCCTCCCGGGCGGACCCGGTCCGCCCGGCTGCCGCCCTGCCCCTCCCCCCAACCGGAGTACGCCCATGCCCGTCCCCGTCCCCTTGTCCGGTTCCCCGGCGTCCGCCGCCGACCTACGCCTGTCCGCCGTGAGCTGCCGGCACGGCCGGCTCCTCGCGGTGGACGCCGTCGACCTGGCGCTCGCCCCCGGCGAGCATCTGGCCATCACCGGCACCAACGGCTCGGGCAAGAGCACGCTGCTGCGCGCGCTTCTTGGACTGCATCGCGAGGTCTCCGGGGTGATCGAGGTCTCGGGACGGCGGGCGCGCACGCCGGCCGACTGGGCCCGCCGCCGCTCCGAGGTCGCCTGGATCCCGCAGCGCCAAGCGGCCGGACGCTTTCCGCTGCTGGTGCGCGAGCTGCTGGCCAGCGGCGGACACGCCGAGCGGGCGTTCGCCGCGGCCGAGGACCTGGGAGTGGGCGCACTGCTGGAACGCCCGCTGGCCACCCTGTCGGGTGGCCAGTTGCAGCGCGCCTACCTGGCGCGGGCGCTGGGACAGGTCGCGGCCGGGGCGGGGCTGGTGCTGGCCGACGAGCCGACCGCGGCGCTGGACTTCGCCGGTCAGGAGCAGGTCGCCGGCGTGCTGGCCGGGCTGGCGGTGAGCGTGGTGGTGGTCACCCATGACCGGGTGGTCGCCCAGGCGTGCGGGCGGGTGGCCGAGATGGCCGCCGGGCGGCTGCGGGAGGTCCGGTGAACTCGATCTGGACGCTGCTGGAGATTCCCTCGGTCCGGCTGGCCCTGGTGGCGCTGCTGCTCGGTTCGGTGGCGCTGCCGATCGTCGGGGTGTTCATCGTGGGGCTGGACATCATGCCGGTCCGTTTCGCGATGATGCACGTCGCGCTGCTGGGCATCGCGATCGGCCTGCTGACCGGGCTGGACCCGCTGCTGTGCGCGCTGGTGCTGTGCGGGCTGACCGGTGGCGCGCTCACGCCGCTGGCCCGCAGCAGCGCGGGGTTGTCGGGGGCGATGGGCCTGCTGATGACGCTGGCCATCGCGGCGGCGCTGCTGGTGTTGTCGATCTCCGGGGTGAACGCCAACGGGGCGTTCGAACTGCTGTGGGGGTCGATCCTGGCGACCCGCCCCGGGGATGTGGCCGCGCTCGCCGTTTTGGCCGTGCTTGTCCCGGTGCTGTACGGGCTGCGCAGGAAGGACCTGGCCCTGCTGCTGCACGACCGTGAGCTGGCCGTCTGCTCGGGGGTGGCCGTGGAGCGGCTCACGCTCGTCCTGCTGGTGGTGATCGCGGTGGCGATCGCCTCGGCCATCCGGCTGACCGGGGCGCTGCTGGTCGACGCGCTCACCTTGCTGCCCGCCCTGGCCGCGCGCCGGGTCGGCCGGTCGTTGTCGGCCATGGTCGGCTGGTCGGTCGCCTTCGGGCTGGCTTTCAACCTGGGCGGCTTCTGCCTCGCCCTGCTCTTCGACTTCCCGCCAGGCCCGGTGCTGGTGCTAGTCGGCGGGGTCTGCACCGTCCTTCTCTACTCGATCCCGGAAAGGATCCTCACGAAATGATCATCTTGCGCCGATTCCGTCTCGCTGCCTTGGCCGCTGTCGCCGCGCTGGCCATGGCCGCCTGCGGGAGCACCGAGGAGGCTTCCCCCTCCGCTTCTCCCACTTCATCCACGGGAGGCGGTTTGAAGGTGGTCGCCGCCTCCACCTGGGAGGCGGGGTTCGCCAAGGCCGCAGGCGCGACCGACATCACGGTGATCGTCCCACCCGGCGTGCACCACGCCGCCGACTACGACCCCAAGCCGTCGGATCTGGCGAAAGTGGCCGAGGCCGACGTGGTGCTGTACGCCGCCTTCGAGGGCTTCGCCGGCAAGCTCAAGGAGGCCGCCGGGTCCAAGGCCAAGCTGATCGAGGTCTCCCTGGACAACGCCCCCGACAAGGTCAAGGCCGAGGTGCGGCGCCTGGGCGGTGAGTTCGGCACCGCCCAGGCCGCCGAGGCGTGGACCGCGGCCTTCGACACCGAGTACACCGCGTTGAAGGAGAAGGTCACCGCTGCCACCAAGGGCACCGCGCCGGTGATCGTCTCGCAGGCGTTCGTGGTCTGGGCCGCCGACCTGGCCGGCGCCCAGCCGGCCGGGGTGTTCGGCCCGCAGCCGCCCACCGCCGGCCAGATCTCCGAGCTGGCCGGCAAGAAGCCCCAACTGGTGCTCGACAACTCCGCCATGCCCGGCGGGGACGCCCTTGCGGGTGTCGAGGCCAAGCGTGTGGTCATCAACAACTTCCCCGACCAGGGGCTGGATCTGCTCGCCGTGTACCGGGCAGGCGCCGACGCGCTGACCGCGGCCCTGGGCTGACCGATCGTGCGGGGCGGTTCCGTACGAGCCGCCCCGCCACCCCTTTTTTCTGGAAGGAGGCACGTGGACGTTCCCGTGCTCATCGTCGGCGGCGGACCGGTCGGCCTGTGCGCGTCGATCGCGCTGTCCGGGTTCGGGGTGCCCTCGCTGCTCGTCGAGCGGCATGCGGCCACCTCGGCCTTCCCCAAGGGGCGAGCGCTCAGCATCCGCACCATGGAGGTGCTGCGCCGCTACGGCCTGGAGGAGGCCGTGCTGGCCGCCGGAGTGCCCCGCGAGGAGAGCCTGCACTTCTTCTTCGGCACCTCCCTGACCTGCGCCGATCACATCCGTAACAGCAACCTGCCCGACCCGGCGCGGGCGGCCTTCAGCCCTGCCTTCACCGCGGTCTGCTCCCAAGACGTGCTGGAGCCGCTGCTGCGTGAGCACGCCGAGTCGCTCGGCCCCGGCTGGGTGCACTTCGGCCAGGAACTGATCGCGCTGGAGCAGGATGAGCGGGGGGTGACCGCGTGGCTGCGCGACGCCGACGGACAGACATCGACCCTCCGTACCGCCTATGTCATCGCCGCCGACGGCGCCGGCAGTTTCGTACGGCGCGAGCTTGGCATCGCCATGTCCGGCGACCTCGCCCTCAGCCGCAATCTCAACATCCTGTTCGAAGCCGACCTGCGCCCACACCTCGCCGACCGGCTCAGCCTGATCTACACCATCGCCAATCCCGCACTGACCGGCACGTTCATGACGGTGGACAACCGGCGCCGATGGCTGTTCAACCTCGTCCACGACCCCGCGCGCCGCGCGGTCGACGACCTGACCCCCCGCGACTGCGCTGATCTGATCCACGAGGCGGCGGCCGTACCGGATCTCGACATCGACGTGATCGCGACACAGGAGTGGACCGCCGCCGCGTTGCTGGCCGACCGTTACCGGGCAGGTCGGGTGTTCCTGGCCGGGGACGCGGCACATCCCATGACTCCCTACGGCGGATTCGGGATGAACTGCGGCATCCAGGACGCCGACAACCTCGCCTGGAAACTCGCCGCCGTCCTGCAGGGCTGGGCGGGGCCCGAACTGCTCGACTCCTACGAGGCCGAGCGGCGCCCCGTCGGGGCCGACACCGTCACCCAGAGCCGTCGCAGCCTGCTCGCGACTCTGGAATCCACCGCCGTCCTTTCGGGCGTGGACGGGCCCCGGCCGTGCTCGCGCCCCAGCGACGGACTCGTCTTGGGCTATGCCTACGACGGCCCCGGCGCGGCGGTTGTCCCCGACGGCACATCGCCCCCCGACCTGCCGGATCCGGTCTGCGCCTACCGGCCCTCGGCCCGCCCGGGACATCGTCTTCCCCACCTGTGGACGCGCCCTGAGGGGCGCGAGATCTCCACGCTCGACCTTGTCGGCACCGGCTTCACCCTGCTCACCGGGCCGGGCGGAGCCCCCTGGCGAGAGTCGGTGCCCCAGGGTGTACCCCTGCTGGTGCATGTGGGCGACGCGGACATCGCCACCGCCTGTGGGATCGAGGCCGACGGCGCCGTCCTCGTCCGTCCCGACGACCACGTCGCCTGGCGATGCCCCTGGCTGCCGGATCGTCCGGAGCAGGCCGTCGCCCAGGCGCTGGCCACGGTACTCAGCAGGTGAAGGGGCTGATCACTCCGGTGAGGGTCGCCAGACCCACGGCCAGGAAGAAGTCGCCCCACACCAGTTCGTGGCGGGTGGCCACGCCGTGGTCGATGTCGTAGCACCCGTTCAGGAGGCGGCCGTCGCGCAGGTGCGCGGTAACCAGTTCGCGCAGCACGGCGGTGGCCCGCTCCCGCAGCCGGGCCGCTGTCTGCGGGCAGGTCGCGGAGGCTCGCGCGGCCAGCTTGAGGGCGGCCACGGCCTCGATCGCGGCGGCCGAGGTATCGGGTGGTCCGCCGGGACGTGCCAGGGGGACGGCGGGCGAGGTCGCCGCGAACCGGGCGGCCACCCGGGGATGACTCAGCAACTTCCGTCGCTCTGCCTCGTCGCCGGCGTCGGCGACCGCCAGGGACAGCCAGGCCGCCGTACGACTCCAGCCGGGCGCCGGATCGGAATGGTGCGCCCAGGTACCATCCGGCCGCGCCCGCCAGGCCGGGCGCGGCTCCCGCTCCCCCGTCGTCAGCCCGAGCTGCAGTTCGAGCTGATTCCGGGCGGCTGTGATCCCGCCGGGCCCTTGCAGGCGCAGGAGTTGCAGGAGGCCGGGCAGCCCGTCGACCCGAGCCACCTCGCGGGGACCGCCGAACGCCTCCCCCCAGGGCACCAACCCGAGCCCGGAGTCGTAGGCGTCCAGGCAGGCGCGGGCCGCGCGGTCGCGAAGCGCCGCCGCCGCGGTGTCCCCACCCGCGACGCCGAACGCGGTGCCGTACCAGAAGATCAGGCCCCGGGTCGCGGTGTCGGCCTCGATCCAGGGGCCGAGCAGCGCGGTGCGGCCGGTCGCGGCGGCCCGGTCGGCGGGATCACCGCTCATGATCGCCCGCAACCAGAGCAGGCCCGCCCAGAAACCACCGGTCCATGACCCGCGGGCGGTGGTCGTCCAACGGCCGGAGCCGGGGTCTGCGTGTAGCGGCCACCGCCCGGCCACTTCGGTTTCGGTTGTCCCTGCCCGAACTAAAAGCTCCACCAGCGCTTTCTGCGCCCAGATCATCGGCGCGCTCCGGCCCGGAACCGCAGCGGTGCCGCGACGGCGGCAGCGGCGGCGAACTCGGCGGCCACCAGCACCCAGCCCGGCCCGTACCCCATGAGCTCGACGAGGATCGCGAACAGTGGCGGCCCGGCGGCGAAGCCGGCGAAGAAGCCCGCCGAGACGAGCCCGGAGGCACGACCGGCGCTACGAGGGTCGGCACGCTTGATCACCGCGACCATCGTGACCGCGTTGCCCGCGACGGCAAAAGCGCCGACGGCCGCCGCCCCGGCCCAGACCAGAAAGGGAGCCGACGAGGCCGCCGCGAGCAGCAGGGCGGCCCCGCACGCTCCCGCCGCGAGGGGGGCCAGAAGCACTTCGGACCGGCCCAGACGGCCGGCCCGCCGCGACCACCCGACCCGGCCCACCACCCCGGTGACGCCCAGCGCGGCGATCAACCATGCCGCCACGACCGGCCCCAATCCCAGCCGCTCCACCCCGAACAGCGCGAGGTAGGTGTTCACCGCGGCGATCCCGCACCCCAGCAGGAAGGAGAACAGCGCCAGCCGGCCGACGCGGGTGCGCGGCCTGTCCAGGGCGGGCGGCGCCTGCGCGAGGCCGGGGTCGGGCGGCAGCGCGCGAAGGGCCCAGCAGGCGATGAGGACGGCGAGCGCGGCGGCCGTCCACACCGAACCACGCCATCCCATCCAGGCGGCGAGCGCCGCCAGCGGCAGTCCCGCCGCGAAGGCGCCGAGCTGCACCCCGGACTGCTTCCAGCCGGTGACCGCGCCGCGCCTGGCCGGTTCGACCACAGCCATGATGATCTTGTTGGTCGCGGGGTTGGCCAGCGCCTGCGGCAGCCCGCCCAGGGCCACCGCCGCCAGCAGGACGAACGTGTTCGAGGCGGCGCCGATCAGGGCCAGCGCCACCGCGGCCAGCAGCAGCAGGGCGACCAGGCAGCGACGGGCGCCCAGCCGGTCCACCCAGCGACCGGCGGTGAGCGACAACAGCGCGGCGACCCCGAACCCGGCGGTCGTGGTCAGGCCGATCGCCGTACGGGAGATACCCGCCTCCCCGACCAGCCGCGGGCCGAGCGCACCGATCAGGAAGAGCTGAAGCATCGACACCCCCATGGCCGCGGTGAGCAGGACGGTCACCCACCGTTCCCCGGCCGTGACGCGCCCGGAGCGTACCGGTCCTTCCAGCCGCATCGCGGCCTCCTTCCACTCGCGGCGTCCTCGCGACGACCGCGCTCCAGACAGTCGCACGCGGGCCCGCCGAGGTTCCCACAAGAGCGGGCGCGATGACGCGACCCGCACGAGAAGCCGTCCGGCCGCCGCACGCGCCGCGTCCTCGCGGCCCACCTCCCCGGCTCCTGTGGCCGCCCCGCCCCTGTGCCCCTGTCTCCTCCACCAGCCCGTCAGGGGCCACGCATCTCCGGACCGTGTATCCGTTCTGCACCGCGACCCAAGGAACGATCATCATGAGTTCTGTCACGCGCGACCACCGCGCATCCGACCATGACACCCCCGCATGCTCTGACGAGCATCTGACGGTGCTCGCACTGGCCGCGCGCGGAGGAGCGCCCGCGGACGTCGAGGCCTTCACCCGTGCGGTCTACACCGATGTGAGCAGGTTCATCGCCTACCTGGCCGGGACCCCGTCGGCGGAGGACCTGACCCAGGAGACGTTCGTGCGGGTCCTGGGGAGCCTGCCCCGCTTCGCCGGCCGCTCGTCGGCCCGGACCTGGCTGCTGTCCATCGCCCGGAGGGTCGTCGTCGACCGGTTCCGATCGGCGTCCCGCCGCCCCAGGATCGCCGATCTCGCCGACTGGCAAGCCGCCGCCGAACGATGTCAGCCTCGCGGGCTACCGGGACGCGAGGACGGGGTGGCCCTGGCCGACCTGCTGGCCAAGGTGCCGCACGAGCGGCGTGAGGCCTTCGTGCTCACCCAGGTCGTCGGCATGCCCTACGCCGAGGCCGCCTTGTTGATCGGCTGTCCGATCGGCACGGTGCGCTCCCGGGTCGCGCGAGCCCGCACCCAGCTCATCGAATCGCTGGAGGCCGCCGACCGGGCAGCCTGAAAGAGAGTCCTTCCCGGGCCGAAGTCGCCTCCGGCCCGGGAGGGCTCACGCCGATTCGCGGTGTCCGCCGAGCAGGAGATCGCGCAGCGCGTCCCGATCGGGCTTGCCCGCCGGGGTCAGCGGCAGCTCCTTCACCAGCAGCAGCCGTTCGGGGTGCTTGCCCCGCTCAAGCCCCCGCTGGAGCAGGTGGGAGGAGAGGCCCGCGAGGTCGGGGGCGCCGGGGGTAGCGCCGGGGCGTGGCACCACGCAGGCCGCCAGCCGCTCTCCCATCACCGGGTCGGGAACGCCCAGGCATACCACTTCGCGCACCTCAGGGTGAGTCGCCAGGGCGTGCTCCACCTCGGCCAGGCTGATGTTGGCGCCGCCGCGGATGACGACATGCTTGAGCCTGCCCATCAGGCGCAGCCGCCCGTCGGCGTCGATCACCCCCAGGTCGCCGGTGCGGACCCAGCCGTCGGCCGTGCGGTAGCGCTGGTTCAGCTCCGGCGCGCCGACGTAGCACATCGGGGTCATCGGGCCGCGCGCGATGATCTCACCGAACCTCTCCCCGTCCGGAGGCGGGGCGATACGGATCTCCGTCACCCGGGGGTCGGGCAGGCCCACCACCACACCGGGGCCGGGATCGCCCGCCGTGGCCGGGCGGAACCCGCTGTGACAGTTCACCCCGTCGGCGGAGCCGTACAGGTTGACCACCGGGCAGCCGAACGCCTGGCCCGCCTCGGCCGCCGTGGCCGCGTCCAGCTCGGCGCCACCCAGCACCAGAGCCGTCATAGGCGGCGTCGGTCCGGCGTCCGGTTGGTCGAGCATCATGCGGATCATGGTCGGTACGGCCAGCACGTGGGTGGGTCGATGCTCACGGATCGCGGCCAGCGCGGCTCGGGGGGAGAAATGGTCCAGGAGCACCAGGCAGCCGCCGTGCCTGGCCAGGGTGACGGCGGTGCCGTTGCTGCCGAAGGCCGAAGCCAGCGGGATCAGAAACAGGCAGCGCGGCGTGCTCCCGCCGGGAATGAGGGTGGCCATGAAGTTGCCCCGCCCCCCGGCGAGCGCGTTGTGGGAGTAGGCGACCATCTTGGGTTCTGACTCCGATCCGGAGGAGACCAGGATGCGGGCCGCGCCGTCGGGGTCGGGTCTGGCCGGGACGAAGGCGCCGCCGTCGGCGCGCAGCACCTCACTCCAGGCGACGCTGCCCGGCGGGGGCTCCTGCGGACCGGCGGCGATCACCGCCCGCAGGCCCGGCAGGCCGTCGGCGGCGGCCACCAGCTCGCGGGCGTGGGCGGTGCCCCGGTGGTCGACGGCGGCGATGACGGCCCGTGCGCCGGAGCGGCCCAGCAGGGAGACGGCCTCGGCCGCGCCCCGCCCCGCGGGGAACGGCAGCGCCACCGCGCCGAGCGCCGCCACCGCCAGATCCGCCACGACCGCGTCGCGGCCGTTGGGCAGCTGAACGCCGACGACGTCGCCCTCGCAGACGCCGAGCCCGCGCAGCCCGGCCGCCGCCGCCCGGGCCAGGCGGTCCAGTTCGGCGTAGGTGAGCTCGCCCGCCGTGTCGATCACCGCGACCTGGTCCGGGGTCGCCAGGCGGCGGGCGCGGAACAGAGCGTACAGGTCGAGATCCGGGCAGGTGCCATCGGCGGCCCACCGGCGTCTCAGCGCGACGGGTACCAGGTCGTCCAGGTGCAAGGTCATGCGAACCTCCAGGGAGCGGGTACGGCCAGGGCCCCGTGCTCGTCACGGGTGAGGGCGGATGCGAAACGCGGGTCGGCGGGCAGGGCGTCCAGGGCGGTCGTCACGGTGGTGGCCCCCAGCCCTCGGCTCCGGAGCCAGGCGAGGGCCTCGGCCGAGGTCATCTCGGTGATTTCCGTGATTTCGGTGACCTCGCTCAGCGAGGCCGCGCCCACCTGCCCGGCTCGCACCTGCCCGGTTCGGCCGTCGGCGACGGCCACCCAGCCATCCGCCGTCCTCAGGGGGCGGCGAAAACCCTGCGGAGCGCGGGGACCGCCGCCCTCGGCGGCCCGGCGCAACGCGGGCTCGGTGAGCACCTCGGCCGCGCCCAGCAGCGAGGAGTCCACCCGCACCCCGTGGCCGTCGCGCTCGCGCAGCAGGAGCCCGGCGAGCACCGCCTCGGCGCCGAGCAGGCCGCCGAGAACATCGAGCAGCGTCATCAGCGACGGCGCGGCCGGCTCACCGGCGGGCCGCACGGCCTCGCCCACACCGGTGCGGGCCTGGACCATGAAGTCGGTTCCCAGCGGGACGTCGGCCAACCGCCCGGCCCAGCCGCTGGTGTAGGCGTAGACCAGCCCGGGGTTGACCGCCGACAGGTCGCCGTCGTCCAGGCCGAGACGTTCGGCCGTGCCCGGGGCCCAGTTGTGCACGAAGACGTCCGCGTCCGCGACCAGGTCGCGTAGCCCGGCTCGGCCCGCGGCCGACTTGATGTCGATCTCCACCGCGCGTTTGCCCCGGTTGAGCGCCAGCCACCGGGCCGACAGATCACCGCACATGGGGGGCATGCCGCGCAGCGGATCCCCGCCGGGCGGCTCGATCCGTACCACGTCCGCGCCGAGCAGGCCCAGCAGGTAGGCGGTCAGCGGCGCCTGGATCCGCCGCCCGGCCTCCAGGACCGTGAGCCCGGCCAGCGGGCGGGCGATCTCGGCCGTTGCATCCCGCGAGAGCGGCCCGCAAACCGGGAGAAGCGGCGACAGCTGCCAGGGCGCCGCCGGGCGAGGTTCGGTCAGGCGGTCGGCTAGGGACCGCAGCGCGCACACCAAGGCCCCCGACTCCTTCGCGGCGTGCCGCACGTCCTCCCAGTCCGCCGCGCGAGCCCGCGCGTGCAGTTCCTCGGGAAGCGGACAGCAGGCCGTGGCATAACGGAACTGGAAAGACCTCCACGCCGACCCGGCGAGACGCTCAGCCACCCCCAACACCTGCCAGAAAGCCAACCAGGCGGTCGGATCGAGGGTCTCGACCTCGAAGCACACACCGTCGGCCGTGGTGAAGGGCGGCCCACCGGGCGCGAACGGCACCGCCTCCTCCTCTCCGGCCGTGGCGGCGGCCAGGTACTGGCCGACGGCGAGCAACCCGGCCAGGTCCACGCCGGTTCGCACGGTCTCGGCCGCACAGCCGCGGGCACGGCCGATCAACGCGGCCAGGAGTCCCTGAACGGCCAGCACCGAGCAGGCGGTCGTCAGGTAGTCGGCGGCCAGGCCACGCGGCTCGCCGTCGCGGCGGCCGTGCACGTGGGCGACCCCGGTCGCGGCCTGCGCGGTGGCCTCGTCGCTCACCTCGTCCTCCGGGGCGAGGTCGGCCCAGACGATTTCGGCGGTGAGCGGGCGCCCGCCCGCACCGCTGAGCGACACGATCCCGGGGCCGTCCGAGGCGGCCGATCCGAGGTCGGCGGCGCCCAGCAGAACCAGATGGCGGGCGGCGACGGCGGTGAGGGCAGGTGGCCCCACCGCCCGCAGGCCGAGGCCGTCGAGCGGGTGCGCCGCTGCGACGGTGACGGGGTGTGCCATGGCTCTCCTCTCCCGCGGGGTGACCGCGAGTCGTGCCTGACGCGAACGGGAACTCGGCGGCGCATCTACGCGACCTGTTCCACAGCAGGAAGTCGGATGAATTTTTCAATCAGTTCCCGACATGTCTGGAGTTGGAATGTCACAGCAGGCCGTCACCACGACCGGCACTGAACTGTCCGCCGGGGACACCTGGGGGGCGCCCACCTGCCCGCCGCAGGTGCTCGCGCTGCGCGAGCGGGTGGCCGGATTCGTCCGCGAGCAGGTCATGCCACATGAGAGGGAACTGGATTCCGGCGGCGCGCCCGCACGCGAACTCCTCGCCCGGCTCAGGCACCGGGCACGCGCCGAAGGGCTGTGGGGACTGCCGCTGCCGGTAGAGCTGGGCGGCGCGGGCCTGTCACTGACGGAGTACGCGCACGTGGCGGAGGCCGAGGGTGCGAGCGATCACGGTCCGGGCGTGCTCGGTTCCACCGCGCTGCTGGACGTGACGACCCTGACCGGACACGCCGAGCCCGCCGTACGCGATCTCTACCTGTCCCGGGTGGCGAGCGGGCGGCTGACCATGTGCAACGCGATGACCGAGCCGGACGCGCCCGGCTCAGAGCCCTGCCTCACCGCCACCCGGGCCGTACAAGAGCCCGACGGCTCCTGGACGGTCCACGGACGCAAATGGTTCGTCACCGGCGCGGGCGACGCGGACCTGGCCGCCGTGCTCGCCCGCACCTCCGGCGCCCCACCCTCCACGACCGGCCTGTCCCTGCTGCTCGTGCCCACCTCCACACCCGGCTTCCGGGTAATCCGTGAACTGCCGATCCTCGGCGTGGGCGGCCAATGGGAGATCACCTTGGACGCGGTCACCGTCCCACCCGGCCATCTCCTCGGGGAGCCCGGGCGGGGGCTGCGCGTGGTCGCCGAACGGGTGCGGCTCGGCCGCCTGCTGCGCTGCCTGCGCTGGCTCGGCCAGGCCGAACGCGCCTTCACCCTCATGCGCGAGCGAGCCCGCTCACGACCGACGGCCTCGGGACGACTCGCCGACCTTCAACTCGTCCAAGCGCTCGTCTTCGACGCCCTGCTCGCGATCAGGACCACCCGCCCGCTGGTGTTCGAGGCCGTGGCCCTGGTGGAGGCGGGGCTGGACGCCAGGGTCGAGACCGGCCTGGCGAAGGTGGCCACCGCCCGGATGCTGCAACAGGTCACCGACGCGGCCATCCAGGTCCACGGGGCGGCCGGGCTGGGCCCCGGCACCCCGCTGCCCGCCCTGTTCCGTACCGGCCGGATGGCCCGTCTTCTCGACGGCCCCGACGAACTGCACGTCAGCGCGGTGGCCCGCCGAATTCTCGGGTGAACCTCGTTCGTGGAAGGCGTCATGAGTGCGCGTCAGGCAATCTGGAATCCGGCCCGCTCGACGACGTCGCGAACCGCGGCATCGTCGACAGCGTTATTCCAGGTCACATCCATCCTGCCGGTGGGCAGATCGATCGCGACCTCGGTCACTCCTGGCACGTCATATGCCTTCCTGGTCAGCGAGGCGACACAGTTCTCACAGTTCATGCCCTGCACCACGTACGTGTTCGCGCCCATGACTCTCTCAATCGATCAGGAGTGACAGTGCCCATCAGTCCGGCATAGCAACAAACCGCCGAACGGACATCACCCTGAGGTACGGCTGATCAGACGGCCGGGTTCGATCCTCTTTCCGGCCCCGGGAAGGGTGGCATCAGGATCCGGAACCGCCGAAGGGCCGCGCGGTCATCGCCACGCGGTCTCTCATCTCATGAGTCGGATACGCGCCCGGAGAAGTTCCCACGAGTTTCGCGGCTGATCCGACAGGCTCGACGAGACCTGACGCGCCGGCCGGTTCCCGGGGCCTGCCGTGGCTTGAAAGGGCCGGGAGAAACGTCGGGTGCCGGAACCATAGTGGCCACGGCCGGGGCCAGGGAACAGACCAGCGCGCAGGCCACGAGTTCATCGATGGCACGCGCCACGTCGCATCCGGCTCTCATCGGGCTGACGGCTATCCAGCTGCCGCAGATAAACCCCCGAGAGCGGGCCAATACTGGCCACGCACGACCTCACACCTCTCGGAATCCATAGAAAAAACCCACAAGGACATCAATGATCAGGGCTGATGCGCTCGCATGTCCCCGGTGACAGCAGCCTTATCGACACCCAGGTTCGCGTCGGCGCATGGGCTGGGCTCGGAAAGCGAGGGTTCCATCACCTTTGAGATCACCTACCGAGTTTTAACATTCGATCGTAATCACGGCCACGGAAGATGGGACAGCACATGGAACATCAGATGGAAGTGATGAGCGACGAGGACGCGGTCCTCGCCCATGAAAGCCCCGAGTACCGTACGGCGCCTCCCGAGCACACCCACCGGACACTCCCCCCGCAAAGCCCGCCCCCGCACGGGGAGTCGGCGCTGCCCGCGCCGGGAATGGGACGCGACCCCGGCTACGACATCCCCGGCACGGCCTCCTCCTCAGGCCTGGCCCGGGGAGCGGACTGGAAGACGACCTCCCTGGCGGACATCTCCTGGTGCTCGGCCCGCTGGCAGGACTTGCGCCAACTGTGCAACATCTGCTTCACCGCGACCAACCACGACAACATCGCCTATATCGACCGGTACGACACCCACGAGCTGTGCAAGTACATCTACGACCGCATCCCTGAGCTCATCCGCCGCTACCCGGCCGCCACCTCCTTCGGAGGATGCCTGGACAAGCCCTACCCCTGGCAACTGTCCACCGACAGCGCCCTGGGCCCGACCACGATCACCTATACCGTCAGCCATACCCTGGAGCACTCTGAGAGCGTCACCGAAGGATGGGCCATCGGCGGCAGCGCCGGTTTCAACCTCGGCCCGCTCGGCGGATCGGTCAGCACCGAGTACTCCCACAGCCGCACCAACACCACCACCTGGAGCAGAACCGGCTCCACCTCCTCAGACTTCGGCGTGGAGGCGGGGCACTACGGGCGCATCGACGTATTCGCCACCGCCGGCCTCTACAACGGCTACCTGTTCTTCTCCACCGCCACGCTGCCCACCCACCCCGGCGACGGCAGGCGCTGCTTCGACATCGGCAGCAGGCACATTCTCACCTCGTACGCCCACTACTGCTTTCCCGTGAAGAAAGCCCTGATGAAGTCCCCCAACTCCCCCTCCCCGCTGGTGCGGATCGGACAGCCCTGGCGCAGCGGCACCACCCCGCCCGCCACCGAATTGCCCAACTCCATCCCCAGGCATCAGCACACCTGACCGCTGAGGCGCACATGCGCGGCGAACACACGATCCACCGGCAGCCGTGGGCGACCACAGATCACTGTTCTCGGCAATGACCTCACCGGTCGATAGGTCCAGCCCGTAAACCGGCGGCCGCCGACTGGCGGGGAACCGTCCGCTCCAGCACCTCGTCCCTCCTCTGCCCTGAGGAGCAGGACACCATGAGCAACACCACAGCGCAGACCGTGGAGATCGTTACAAACGACTTCCAGCACGAGGACCTCAAAGGTGCCGCCCGGGCCCGTGGCGGGGCCGGGAACAGGGGCGGCACCCGGAGCTGTCAGGATGTGGGCCATGACCTCCACGGTGTCGGCGCTGCGCGTGCCGCGAGCCCTCGTCTTCGCGACGTTGTGCATCGCGGTCACCGGCGGCGGCCATGCCCTGGCGGGCGGTGGCCTCGTGCCCCCGCACCTGGCCCTGGCGGGTATGGCGTTCGCCTTCGCCCTGGCCTACGCGCTCAATGCCCGCGAGCGGGGGCTGGGAGTCGTCCTGACGGCCACCGCCACCAGCCAGATCCTGTTGCACGAGGTGTTCTCCCGGGCCGTACCGGTCCCGGCGGCCTCTGCCGAGCACCACCACGTGGGTCTGGGCATGATCCTGGCGCATCTGACTGTGGCACTGCTGACCGGCTGGTGGTTGCACCGCGGTGAGAGCGCGCTGTGGCTGATGATCCGCCTGCATGGCATGCCCATGCCGGTGATCCGGCCGCTGTTCGTCCTCCCCGCCAAGGTCCCGCGGTTCTGGCAGGTCATACCGGCGGCCGATGAGCACCCCCGCGGAGGCTGGGAGACCGCCCCGGTCCCGCGTCGACGAGGGCCCCCGGCCTCGCGACCCGCCGGCTGACCGACGCGCACGCTCCAGGGTGATCCGCGCCGACGCGCGGACCGAGAGGTCCCGAAGAGTTCCGGGTCGCCGGCACGCCTCTGTGACCAGACGCACGCCCATGCGGGGCCGCGTCCGCATACCCGCGCCCCGCGGTGTCAACCGCAGCCGGGTCTCTCCTGGAGTTCGTCATGGCAGTCCTGCCACCACCTGTCGTCAAGGGCGCCCTGATCGCCCTGTTTTGCTCGCCGTTCATCCTGTTCTCCGCGCCCGCCACACCGGCACATGGCCTCACCGGCAACGGCTCGCCTGCGCCGAGTGCTACCGCGTCCGCCCCACCGACCACTCCCCCGACCGGCTCGACAGGCCAGGTGGTGCCCTCGCTGACCGCCTCCGCCGGCCCCGCTGCCACGATCGACGACCGGGAGAGCACCTCGGGCGCGTCGGCGTTGCTGCTGGTCGGGTTCAGCACGATCGCGCTCATCAGTCTGGCCATGTTCCTGCTGACCCTGCGCCGGGAACGGCCCGACAACACCCGGTGACCCGACCGGCATGTTTTAGAGCGGTTCCACGGCAGGCCGTCGTGGGGCCCGGCATGGTCGTTCATCACATCGGAGCTGAAATGACATACCGCTTCACCAAAGAGAACACCGCCGAACCACCTGACAACCTCTGGGGAGAACCCATATGCCCGCCCGGGGTCGTCTCTCTGCGCGACCGCGTGAGCGAGTTCGTCCGCGCCCAGGTCGTGCCGCACGAGGAGAGACTGAACGGAGGTGGTTCTTCAGCCAGAGCGGCATCGGACCACCTGGCGGCCGAGGCCAAGGCCGCTGGGCTGTGGGGACTGCCGCTCCCCGCCGAACTGGGCGGCGGCGGGCTCCTGTTCACGGAGTACGCCCACCTAGCCGAGGCGGAGGGCGCGAGCGAGCACGGACCGGCCACGCTGGGATCGGTGACCCTGCCGGATGTGACAACGCTGGGCGAGCACGCGGCGCCCGCCGTACTCGATCACTACCTGGACGGGATCATCGACGGCCGGCTGCGCGTATGCGACGCACACGACCGACGCAATGTCACGAACGACCCCGAACCCCATGCGCCGCGCGCGGTACGAGCAAGCGACGGCTCCTGGGAACTGTATGGCAGGGCATGGCTCGCCACGGACGCCGACCTGATACTGGTGCCGGCCGGGATCGACGGCCCGCAGCCGGACCATCAGGGGACGTCGCTGTTTCTTCTACCCGCCGCGGCACCTGCCATTGGGGCCGCCGGGAGGCTGCGGGAAGCGACCGCGGACAGGTGGCGCACGCTCATCCTGGACGGTGTCACCGTCCCCGCCGACCACCTGATCGGACGGCCCGGTAAAGGTCGGCGTGTGCTGACCCAGCGCTCGCGGCTGGCGACGCTGCTGCACTGTTTACATGGGCTGGGCAGAGCCGAACAGGCTCTGATGCGCATGTGCGAGCGCGTCCGTTCGGGATCCGGGAAGACACGAGGCCGGCTCGATCTCTTCCAGGTTCACGGGCAGGTATTCGACATGTTCCTGGCGATTCGGACCACCCGGCCGGTGGTGTTCGAGGCCGTCGCCCGGATGGAGGCGGGCCTGGACACTCGGCTGGAGACCGGATTGGCCAAGGTCGCCACCGCCCGCATGCTCCAGCAGGTCACCCGCGGCGCAGCTCAGATTCATTCCGCGCTGGATTGCGGTGCCCCACCGTCGCAGATGCCGGCCACCGGCCGCCCGGCCTGTCTTCCCGGGGCTCCGGAGGAATCGCATCTCGCGACGGTCTCCCAGCTTCTCGGATGACCTTTACGAACCTGCGGAGCCGACATTCCCCAAAATGATCAATGTTTTCTTCCCTCGGCGAGGATTCATGGGGCCACTGCCGATCGTTTCGTGGCCTCGGCGGGCCTCAGTGCTAGAGACGGCCCTGGCGGCATGGGATGATTACCGCACCATGCCCGCGACTTTGCCCTTCCGCCTCGCCCGCGCTGCCACCTTCGCCGCGGTCTGCCTGGGGCTGGGCGTGCTGGCGCACCTCCTCGCGGGTGGTTCGGTCTCCGCGCCGGTCTCGGCCACCGCCCTGGCCCTCGCCTTCGGCGTGGGCCTCGCGGTGTCGGGGCGCGAGCGCACGCTCGTGGTGATCCTGCCGCTGCTGGCGGGTGTGCAGGCCGGGCTGCATGTGCTGTTCTCCCTCTCCCACGTTGCGTCCCCGGCCGAGATGATCGGGCATGTCCACTCGGGGTTGCTGCCCGGTCTGGGCATGCTGGTGGGGCACGGGTGGGCCGTGGGGCTGACCGCACTGTGGTTGGCGCGTGGCGAGGCGGTGCTGTGGGCGCTGCTCCGTCGGCTGGGCGTGCGGCTGTGCCGCGTGCTCGTCATGCTCGTGACCCCGGCGTACGTTTCCCTTCTCAGCGCAGGCACGATCGAGCCGGGCGTGCTCCGCCCCGCCGTGTTGCGCCACGCCGTCAGCCGGCGTGGTCCTCCCTGGATCGTCACCGCCACCTCCGGCTGACCTCCCAGGTCACCCGGGCCATCACCCATTCCCAAGCCCGCCCGCGCGGGCCCGCGCGGCTCCGAGCCGTCGCCACGGTGGCGGTCCGGCCCGAGCCCGACCCCGCGACCAACACGTGTCGGCGCGGCTCTCCGGCTGCCCGGCGGACCGAATTCGCGTGACGATATCCCGCTGCCCGTCCGGCATGACCGTATCGAGACGGCGTTTCGCCGAGGCCTGCCCGGCTCGGCCCGAAGAAAGGCATCAAGCATGTTCGCTCGTCGTATCACCCCTGCCGCGATCCTCGTCGCGGCGGCACTGACCTTGTCCGGGTGCGGTTCCCAGGCCGCCACGGTGCCGGTCGCGGCGCCGAGTCCGGTCGTGCCCTCCGCGACACCCTCTTCCGCCGCTCCCGCGTTGACGATCACCGATCCGTGGGTGAAGACCGCCAAGAAGGGGATGAGCGCCGCCTTCGGCACCCTGGTCAACAACACCGACGCCGAGGTGACGGTCCTCTCCGCCACCTCGCCGATCTCGCCGATGATCGAGCTGCACGAGGTCGTCGACTCCAAGGGAAAGATGATCATGAGGCCTAAGGAGGGCGGGATCGTGATCCCCGCGAGGGGCACCCACCAGCTCCAGCCGGGCGGCGACCACATCATGCTGATGGGCGTCACCGAAGCGGTGAAGCCCGGCGCGCAGATCCCCTTCACCCTCAACCTCAAGGACGGCAAGACCGTGGAGTTCACCGCGGTCGGCAAGGACTTCGCCGGAGGCCAGGAAGAGTACCAGCCCGGAATGGACACGGAAGGGGACAAAGCCGACAAGGATGACAAGGGGATGGACACCGGCGAGAGCCACGGCTGAGCGAAAAACGGAGTGAAACCCATGCCAAACCCCCGAATCAGCCGTAGGGGACTGCTCGCGGGAGGCGCCGCCACCGCGGCCGGCGCCCTCGCCGCGTGCGCTCCCGACCAGGCCGCCTCCCCGGCCACCCCCCGGCCGGCCCCGGCCGTCCCCGCCTCCGGCGGTTCCGCGGTGGAACCCTTCGACGGGGTCCACCAGGCGGGGATCGCGACCGTGCCACAGGCGTACGGGGTGTTCGTCGGCCTTGACCTGCTGCCGGGCACCGACCGCGAGGCGCTGGGGCGGATGATGCGGCTGCTCACCGACGAC